>NZ_AUCT01000022.1 GCF_000429905.1 Desulfatibacillum aliphaticivorans DSM 15576
TGATATTTACAAGGATCGGTGGCAGATTGAGCTGTTTTTCAAGTGGATCAAACAGAATCTGAGGATCAAATCCTTTTTGGGCAATAGCCGAAACGCCGTTCTAACCCAAATTTGGACGGCCATGATCTCGATGCTGATCCTGGCCTATTACAAATGGCGGGCAAAGATAGGAGCAACTCTAACTGAGATGCTCAAACTCCTACAACTTACGCTCATGGAGCGGAGAAATCTCTACGAACTCTTTGAACCGCCAGATCCAGGGGATACACCTATTACTCAGAACCAATTACCCTTGAATTTCAGTATCTTTTAACCGGACAGTAGTGCCCCAACTTTGTTTCTTATAAAAAATATTGTAAATGTCTCCAGTAGTCTATATTTTATCATGAAACAGGGTCCAATACAAGAAAGGCAAGCCCAATAGGAGCAATTACCCTCCCTAACCCGAAACCTTTTTTTTATTCACATAAACTTTTTGCGGAAGTCCTTGATTAATCCACTAACCACCAACTTCGCGGAGTAATGGTTCCCCAAGGCTATTCGGCCAGGCTCGGTTTCAATTGGACTCTTTCCCGCCAGGGCTTTTGGTGTTGATAAAATTCCAGGCGTTGTTCCATGTCGGCGCCGCCGGTTTGATCGCCGGCCCTGACTTTCTCCAGGGCGCGCTGCTGGACGGCGATGGCTTGTTGGAAGTCGCCGGTCTCGGCCAGGGCCGCTGCGAGGGTTTCCAGGTATGAGGCGGGCTTCTTTTTATTCACTAGGCCTTGGGCGATTTCCAGAGCCCGGGCGCCGTCCCGCACCTGATCGTCAAAGCTGACGGAAAGAACCCAGGCCAGCAGCCTGGAAGGCTCCTCCATGTCGGGTTTGCAGTCCAGATACTGCGACAACCAATCCACGGTCTTGAGGTCGTCGCCCATATAGCGAGCCGCGTATGCAGCCTGCAAATAAGCCCCGCACAAATCCGGATTGTATTGCACGGCTTTTTCCAAATCCCGGACCGCGGCCCGGTATTGCCGCAGTTGCATGTGCGCCTTGCCCCTTTCCATATAGGCCAGGGCGTATTCCGGATTGAGTTGAACGGCCTTGTCCAATTGCCTGATCGCGGCCTCCGGCATTTTCAGCAAGCCGTATGCGGTTCCCGTAAAATAAAGCACCAGGGGGCTGTCCGATTTCAGCGCCACGGCCTTTTCACTGTCGCTGACGCCTTCCGCCTTTTTTCCCAGGCGGGCGTTGATTACGGCTCTCCAGGCGTAGGCCATCACATGATTTTCGTTGACTTCAATGACCTTGGAAAAGTGTTCATAGGCCTTTTGGTTGGCTAAACTCTGGGCGTAGTTAACGCCAAGCCTGAAATGCCCTTGCACGGATTGAGGATTTAACTCCACGGCTTTAAGATAGTCTTCCAGGGCCTTTGGCTTTTGCCCCATGATCTCGTAAATGTTCCCTCTTTCAAAATACAGGGAGTCTTTTCCCGGAAACAGGGCGATGGCTTCGTCGGCGTTTTTCAGAGCCAGGTCATAATCGCCCTTCAAGCGGGCCGCATGGGCCTGCCCCAGGTATAGCGCCGGTTCATTGGGGGTGATTTCCAGGGCCTTTGTGTAACTCTCATACGCCTTTTCCGGCTCGTTCCTTTGCGTGTATATGGAGCCCAGGTAGTAATAGCCCAAAGCCTTGTCAGGGTCGTCCGCCACAACCTTTTGGGCGTCCGCCAGGGCCTTGTCATACTCCCCTGCCGCAGCGTAGGCCAAGGCTCTTCTGCCCAGAGCCTGATTGGAACCGGGGTCAAGGACCATGGCCTTGGTATACTGCTCCACGGCCGCATAATGGTCTCCCTCTTTGGAGTAGATCAACCCCATGGTCAGGTAGGGCTCCGCGCTTTGGGGGTCGCTTTTTGCGGCGTTAAGGCAGGTTTGAATCCCCTTTTCGGGATATCCCGCGTCGGCCTGAGCCTTGCCCATGAGGCACATGAGCGCTGCGTTATCCGGTTCAATTTCCAAAGCCTTCAGGTAGTACACCAAAGCCTGACCGTAATTCCCCTGCTGGCTGCAAAACCCGGCGATCTCCCGGTAGGGCCAGGCCTGATCAGGCAGCAAGGCGATCGCAGCGTCAAAATCCGCCCGGGCTTTTTCATAATCGCCCAAGGCGGCGTAGCTTTTCGCACGCTGGACGTAAGCCGCCGGAAAGCGGGCGATCATGTTAATGGCTTGGGTAAAATCCTGGACGGCCTGCTCGTGATCCCCCGTCCGGGCGTAGGCGCCTCCTCGTTGAAACAGGAGCACGGCGTTATCCGGGGAAAGTTTTGCAGCGGCGCTCAAGTCTTCAATGGCCTGATCCATGGTCGCCGGATCCTGGAGCGCCACTCTGGCGCTGTCCGAATAGGCCTGGGCCAGCATCTTGTCTTTGGGGATGCAGCCGGCGTTTAACAGCGCCGCCAGGATGAATCCCGCTGTAATGGCGAGGCTTGCTTTCATGACAGCCTTTTGGCCGTTTGCCGTGAAAAGCCCGATTAGAAAAAGTCGCATAGTTGTTTAGTCCGTTTCAGCAATAGTATGAGCAGGCTGTCAGCCGATGCGCTTCCGGCCGGAAAATACGTACACCCCGCCGTCCCGGGTGGACAGGGCCAGGGTCATGTTCAGTTTGCGGGCCATGAGGACCGCCGCCGTGGTGGGCCGGGATATGGAAAACACCACGGGAATGCGGGCGTTGGCGCATTTTCGAACCACGTCCTTATTCATGCGGCAGCTTACAATGATCACTTCCGCCTGAGCCGTTTTGCCGTCCAGAAAAACCATGCCCAGGGCTTTGTCCAGGGCGTTATGCCTGCCCACGTCTTCAGCCATGCTCAACTGGTTCAGGCCGCGGTCAAAAACAAAGGAGGCGTGGGCGCTTCGGGTGATATGGTGGATGTGCTGCTTGTTCCATATGGCCTGGGCGTGCTCATGGGCCTTAAGCCGGTCCACCTGGGGCTCGTCCGCGGTAAACGGGGCGATTGGGGAGCTTAGCAGGTCCGCTATGTCCTCGTCGCTGGCGCCGGGCGGAAAGGGCTGACCCTTGCCGCGTTCCTCAACCAGCTTTTGAGCTCTTTGAAAAGCCTCATCAGACGCCCGAACCTGAATATGAGTGCTATTTTCCGAGGCGTCCTCTTCGAAGCCTAAAAGATCCTCCCGGCTTGTTAAAATGCCGTCTCCCAGGCAAAGGCCGGCAGCCTGGGCCTTTTCCAACCCGGGAGTCCGCATGGTTGTGGCCAAAGTCAAGCCGTTGACGGAAACGGTCAGGGGCATTTCCCGGATGAGGTCCAAGTCCTCGCTGGAGGATTTGCCGGGGTCCAACCGGGGGATGGAGAAGGTTCTTTTAAAATTCTCCATGCTCACCCCCCTTGCCTGATGACGATGTCCCGCCGGGGAAAGGGAATTTCCACCCCGTGCTTGTCAAACTCCTCTTTGACCTTGTCCGTGATGTACGAAATGGTGTGAATGCGCTTGCGGGCGTCGTCTATCCAAACGCGCACCTGCAGATCCACGGAGGATTCGCCGTAATTGACCACCACGACAACCGGCGCGGGGTCTTTGGAGACCCAATCCATCTGATTGGCCACGTTGATGATCAGGGACTTGGCTTTGGCAATGTCGGCGTCGTAAGCGACGCCCATGTTGATGCGCACCCGGATGCGCTCGGACCCGGAGGTGTAATTGATGATGTCCCGGGTCATGATTTCGTTGTTTGGAATGACGATGGTGATGTTGTCCGTAGTCTGGATTTTGGTGGCCCGCATGCCGATTTCCATCACATCGCCCCAGGTGGCGCTGTTTTTAGGAGAGGTCCAGACCTCGATGCGGTCCCCCACTTCAAAGGGCCTGTCTATCAATAGCAGCACTCCTGCGATAAAGTTGGACAGGGTGTCCTTGGCTGCAAAGCCCACAGCCACGCCCATGACGCTGGCGCCTGCGATGATGGGCATGACGTTGATGCCGATGCGGTCCAGGGCGAATATTATCGCGGCCACATATATCAGCACACCGCCAAAGCGTTTGGTGATGTCGAAAACGATGTCATCGAGCTTGGTTTCGGTTTTTCCGGCGATACGGCTTTCCAGATAGGTCACGGAAAGGTAGATGATTTTTTTGCCCGGGGCTGCAAAAAACACGATCATAATGGCGAAAAAGGGATTTTTCACCGCCTCAAGGCCCAAAACCTCGATGAGGTACATGCCCGTGGCAAGGATGAGCCCGTAAAACAAGGCCTGTCGAGTGGCTGACAACACCTTTTGATTGGACTGGATAAACTCGTATTTTTCCAGCCGCGCGAAGACTACTTTCACCACCTTGCGAAAAATCATCCACAAAATCAGAGAGCCTAAAACGCCGGCGGCGGCCCGCATGGCCGCGCTTTGCCAGATGGCGTGTTCTTTGACCAGCTCTGCAAACATCTCGTTGATTCTATTCCAGAATTCCATTTTAAAATCCGTCTTAAATACGATAAATTGAAGGACTACTCTTTATATTGTCGCGGATTGGCATGCCCAAGGCTGCAATATATTTCGTAGCTGATGGTTCCGGCGGAGGCGGCAAGCTCATCCCCCGTCACCCGCTGCCCGTCCTTTTCCCCCAAAAGGACCACTTCGTCGCCCGGCTGCACCTCGTCCAGGCCGGTCACGTCCAGCATGGTCAGATTCATGCACACGGTTCCCACAACCGGAACCCGTTTGCCATGAACAATGGCCACGCCTTTGTTGGCCAGCCTGCGGAAATAGCCGTCCGCGTACCCCACGGGCACGGCGGCGATCAGGGAGGGCCGGGACGTGGTAAAGGTCATGCCGTAGCTGATGGGGCTTCCCTTGGGCAGGGTTTTGAGGGAGATGATCCGGGTCTTGAAGGTCATGACCGGCTTGAGCAGGTCCGCCCCTTTCATTTCGGGATCCGGCGCCGAGCCGTACAAGGCGATCCCCGGACGCGCCAGGGGAACTCCCTTGGCAAGCCCTTCCAGGACGGCGCCGCTGTTGGCCAGGGTGTCGTTGATCATGGAAAGGGACGCGCTCCGGAAGGCCTCCACCTGGGACTTTGTGTGGGGATGGTCGGGAATCTCCGAAGCGGCCAGGTGGGAGGCGATGCCCGTGACGCGAATTCCCTTCAAGGGCGCCAGGGCCTCCACAAAGGCGGGCAAATCTTCCGGGAATATCCCCAAACGGCCCATGCCGGTGTCCACCTTGATGATGACGTTTCCGGTCTCGCCCTTTTCCAGAAAGGCCTGGGACAGAGCCTGGGCCGCCTCCATGGAGAATATCACGGCGTCGATATTGTTCTTGGCCGCGTCCTCGGCCTCCCAGGGAAAAATCCCGGACAAGGAGACGATAGGGACATGAATCCCCTCTTGCCGGATGACGGCCGCGTCCGCCGGGTCGAATACCCCCAGGGCGTAGGTTCCGCAATCCACAAGGGTGCGGGCGGCCTGCTTCAATCCATGGCCGTAAGCGTCGGCTTTCACCACGGAAACCATTTTCGTCCCGGGCCCTGCCAGATCCGCCAAAACGCGGTAGTTATGCGCCAGGGCTTTTAAGTCTATTTCAAGATATTTGCGTTCCATATTTCGGGCTTAGCACAACCGGACGATGGTTTCAATCCGGCTTTGCATAGGGGATTGTGATTCCGTGTTCTATCCTGTATGGATAGGTGGAATCTGTTTATAAAAAAATCTCCAAATTTAGGGACGTCCTATGAATCCGGAAAAAAACGTCATTCCAGAAAAAGTACAAACCATTCATCTGACAGCCATTTGCGGCACGGGCATGGGCGCCCTGGCCGGCATGCTCAAGGAAGCAGGATACCAAATCACGGGCTCGGACCTCAATGTTTATCCGCCCATGAGCACCTTTTTGGAATCAAAAGGGATTCCGGTCATCCAGGGTTTTTCCGGCGACAACCTGGCTCACACCCCGGATCTGGTGGTGATCGGCAATGCGGTTTCCAAGGACAACCCCGAGGCCGTCGCGGTCATGGAGAAAGGCCTGCATTACTGCTCTTTCCCCCAGGCGATCGACCGGTTTTTCGCCTCCCAAAAGACGCCCATCATGGTCACCGGAACCCACGGCAAGACCACCACCTCGGCCCTCATCGCCTGGCTTATCGCCGCCGTGGGCCTGGACCCGACCTTCATGATCGGCGGCATCCTGACCAATTTCAAGAGCAACCACCAGGTGGGAACCGGAGCGTACATGGTCATCGAAGGGGACGAGTACGACACGGCATTTTTCGACAAAGGCCCCAAGTTTTTGCACTACACGCCGTCCCGGACCGTTTTGACCAGCGTGGAGTTCGACCACGCCGACATTTTCAAGGACCTGGATCACGTAAAAAGTGCGTTTACGTCCCTGGTGAAAAACCTGCCCAGGGAAAGCCTGCTGGTCTTTCAGGAAGCGGACGACAACATCAAGGACATCCTGCAACAGGCGGACTGCTGGCTCACCCCTTACGGATTCGGGGAGAAGGCGCCCTGGAGAATCGGCGAGATGAGGACCGAGCCGCCTTACACCTTCATCGAGGTGTTCCGGCGCGGAGAATTTTTTGCGGAATTCAAAGTCCCCCTCATGGGCAAACACAACGCGCTTAACTGCCTGGCCGCCATCGCCGTGGTGGACGATTTGCGAATTCCCGTGGAGGGCATCCAGGCCGGGCTGGAAACCTTCAAGGGCGTGGCCCGGCGCCAGCAGGTTCGGGGCGTGAAAAACAATATCACGGTCATGGACGACTTCGCCCACCACCCCACGGCCGTACGGGAAACCATCAAGGCGGTCAAGCCGTTTTACGACAAAGGCCGGGTGGCCGCCGTGTTCGAACCCCGGACCAACTCCAGCCGCCGCAAGGTGTTTCAGGATGTGTATCCCACGGTGTTCGACGATGCGGACATTATTTGCATTCCCCAGCCAACCTTGTTGGAAAAAATACCGCCCGAGGAACGGTTCTCGTCGGAAAAACTGGTGGAGGACCTCAAAGCCAGAGGCAAGGACGCCCATTTTTTTGCGGACGTACAGGGCATCATCGACTTTTTGGCCAAGACCCTGGAGCCCGGCGACCTGGCGCTTATCATGAGCAACGGCGGGTTTGAAAATATCCACGAGCGGCTGCTGGATGCCTTGTAGACACGGCGTGGATTGAGGGCCTGTTTTTAGGGTGGCCCAGGCAAGGCTTTTTGTGCCTGGGTTCGTAAGAACAAAAGGCGCGACCGGAAAAGACCGTAGATATCAGGGATGTCCAGCGGGCGTGCAGAGTTATTACAATTCGGGCAATTCATCCAATTATGAAACACATAGATAACAGATAAAAACCATTTGATTTCAAATAGTTTTATATGAATTCCCACGCAAAGCATGGGAACAAGCAAAAAGCAAGATTCAGGGCTTGCCCTGCAATATTTTTTTGGAACGGCCTGTATAGATTGTTGAAATTTGAAATAACCGGCGGATGGAGATGGGGCTCCCTGTTTTTGTATGGTTTTTAATAGATCGTCTGTTCGAAAAACTTCCTGGGCGTCCAGTTAAACCGAGGCCGAACCAAGAGCGCTTGCGCGCCCCGGCAGGATGCTGCTCTGCCGCGGCCCCCCATGCCCATTGGGCGGGATCTTACCTTTTGGATTTTAGAGGCAATGTAGGCGCACAGCTTGCTGTGCTTTTTGTGGGTGCATGGGCGCGAAACCCAACGATAAACAGCTTGGCAAGTTAACTGAAACTGAGTTGGGCTGGCCGGCGAACAGCGTTGCTGAACTCCAGGACTACCTGACAATGCTCCTTGGGGCGTTGTCCTTCATTTGCTCCAGCGTCTCCAGGTACAGGGTCTCTTCCGGTTGGTGAGAAACCGCCTGCTCCATGTCCTCAATGGCGCCTTCGAAATCCCCAAGCAGCCATTTGAGCTTGCCCCTGGCCCACCAAATCAGGTGGAGGGAGGAGTCGGCGCTCAGGATGTCAGTGGCTAATCCCTTAAACTCGACTACTGATTCTTGATATTCACTTTTCTTAGGTTTAACATTTACTGCGATGGAAATATCTTCAATCGCTCCTTTAAAATCTCCATAATGCCAACGGTGATAGGATCTCAACCACCTTTCCATGTGGTCGTCGGGAATTCGAGAAAGAGTGGAGTTTAAGGATTCTATCTGATCCTTATTCTTCATGTAATAGACTTCTTCGGGAGTCTTGCCTATGTACGAGACCTCTTTTTCGGCTTCATTCTTTAAGTTTCGGCACCAGAGCACGTGGGGCTGATAATAATCGGAAGGGAATAATTCCAAGGCTTTGGCCGCATCAGCCAGAACGCCTTCCCAGTCCTCCAGTTCTTTTCGCAGTTGAGCGCGTTCGAAATAGAGCGTTGGATTATCGGGATCATTACTGATGGAATTGGTATATGCTTGCTCCACTTGTTGTGTTCTTTCTAAAACAAAACTATCTACTATAGCCATGTCAGCCAAATAGCCTGTCTCATCTCCCAAAGATTGCTTTGCTATAGCTCGAAGCTCATAATCACGGGTATTGGGGCTACTTGGATGAAGTTCGATACACTCTGTGTAAACATCTATTGCGCTTTGTAATTTTCCAGCATTTTTTAATGCACTTGCTTTTGACCATAAAACGTATCTTTGGCCTTCTTTTCCCACAATATTAAGGTATGCGTCAAAATCATGTACGGCCCCTAAATAGTCTTTTTTACGATTTGCTTTGTAAAAGGCCCTGTTCAAATAGGATTTTGCATTTTGGGGAGCATTTAAAATTTCCTGATCAAGGTCTTCTAAAATATGATCTTTCCCGGAAGCAACTATTTGTTCTATAGCGGCTTCATCTTCCAAAGCGCCGCCTTCGTCGCCGGTTTTTCTTTTTAACCGGGCTCTCGTTTTTAGCGCTTCAGTGTGAGTTGGGGTAAGACCAATCGCCCTATCCAGATCACGCAAAGCGTTATCCAGGTCTCCATTTTCGAAATAGGCGTATCCTCGCACAGCCAGAATATCGGCATTCTCAGGGTAGTATTTTAACATTTCAGTCAAGCAGGAAATGGTGTACTCAGGAGTGGCGCCGACAAAAAAGCAATTTTGGAAATCGTCAGCATAGGCGTCTGGATAAGCCTCCATGGGATGCAGAACCGTTAAGAAACACCATAGGGCCAATAGCGCCAGTGATCGGACAGTCGTAATATTTAGGTTCATATTTTCGCCGCCTCTTGTTCAGAGTTATTTAAAAATTGCCGGAGTTTAAATTTCTCTATCCGACGGAGCCCCCGCATGCACAGCCCATTCCATAGGAAGTTTTTTGCCATTTTATTGCACAATTTTTCCTTATTTCCACAATTTCTCCCCAATTAATAGCTTGTAACAGTCTTTCTCAAAAGATACTGTACCGTCAACCTATGATTTATATAGCGGAATATAGGCGGATTTATGACAGATCCTTGCCGGGTTCAATTTCCTGCACATCCGCTATGTTTCGGCCCTGACCATTTTTTGCCAAAGGAGGCGCCCCTTGAAACAAATCGCTCTTGCCGCTTTGCTGGTTTTTTCCCTGTTCACTGCAGGATACGCCGGAAACAATACAGGATTCGACCAGCCCGTTGAATCCGTGCTCATGCCCTGGGAGGATTATCTTTCCCTGCGGGACCAAGCCGAGGGAGAGGAAAGCGAACGCACCTGGGCATATTCCTATGAAAGCGCCTTATATGAGGCCAAGGGCCGGGTGGAGGAAGAGGAAATGCTGTTGACCTTTTCGGCCTCCATCAGGGTAAGGCTTTTTGGCGAGGATGAAACCGGCGTTCCCTTCCTTTCTTCCGAGCATAACCTGGAGTCCCTGCAAATCGACGGAACGGACGCCTCCTGGGTTAAAAAGGGAAACCGGCTCCTGGCCTATGTTTCGGGCAAGGGCGCCCATACCATATCGGCGGATTTCACCAAAAAAATCAGCGCCCGGCACTGGCCCAGGACTATAGACCTAAGCCTGGTTCCCATCCCCAAAAGCCATATCGTGCTGGACGTCCCGGACAAGGAGGTGGAAGTGCAGTTGGTACCGGGAACATCCCTGTCCAGCGATCCGTACGACGGGGGCTTGATCGTCCGTTGCGGCATTCCCGCCGTGTCTTCGGTGAACATCCGCTGGCATCAGAACAACGCGGAAAAAAGGACCGTGCCCGTGAAGATGAGCGCGACGGTCAGTTCTTACATCTCCCTGGATGAGCAAGGGGGATTTTGCCGGAGCAACGTGGATTTTCGTATTTTGCAGGGAGAAAAGAATTATTTTCAAATCATGGCGCCGGATTGGATGGACATCATTGACGTAAAAGCCGTCAAAGGAGAAGCCGCCATATCCCAATGGTTTACCGAATCCTCGGAAAACGGCAAGATCGTGCACGTCTACAGCCCATATAAGCAGACCAAGGATTTCGCCGTATTGATCGACGGAGAAAAAACCGAAACAAAGACAACGTACTCCATGGACATCCCCCATATCGTCCCCATGGACGTGGAGCGGTGCGAAACCCGACAAAGCGGCTATAAATCATCCCTCGTCTCATGAAAGTCGTTTTTCATCCGGTCGGCCACTAACTGGGAAACTCTGGCGGCGATTATTTCAATATCATTTTCGGAAATTGAAGCTGGCTTTTGAGGCGCCTCAAGGACTGGCTCCATCCAGTCCGCTTTGGAAAGTTCAATTTTCGGCTTTTCCTTTCCAGCGTTTTTCAATGCCTCGGGCCATATGACATCGATCAGTTCTTTGGCGCCAAGCCCGTAATGAGCGGCGCATAAGGCGCGGATGACAAAGTCGACATGGATGTCCGGCTGTTGCTTGCCTTTCTCCCAGCGGGAAACAGTAGATTGCTGGACGCCGATCTTATCGGCAAAATCCTTGGCTTTGAGCCGCATATTTTTTCTGAGAAAGCGAATCTCTTCTCCGCCAAGCAAACTTGGCTGCATGATTAACTTGCGGCCGAGCAAGGCGTTCAGGTCTTTCACCCGGGGAAGGGCCATCAACCTTTCGCCGCAGGAGCACTCAAAGACTTCGACATCGGTAAGAAACACATGATCCAGCCCGGAACCCTTATAGCGATGTCTGCCTGTAATCGCCGCCATTTCCGACTTACATTGCGGGCACTTCATTTTTTAAACCTCTCGTCATGACACGTGATGATCGTTGCCTGCCGCCCATCAACGTTAATTGCTATTTGGATGCTCAATGGGTCTCCTTCAATGTCCACTCCGGTCATTTCCGCTTTCCAGTTTTCAAATTCCGGATCCCATTCGAAGCGAAGAACCTCGCCGCAATCAATGACGTTCTCAACGTCCTCAATTTCCACATTGCGGTCGTCCATCCGCTCAAAGCAATGGTCGCTATAAAAAATCGTTCCAAACCTGGACGCATCTCGAATGAGTCTCGTAAGCTCTTCCCTGGTCATATTATCACCATTTTTTGACCTAAAGTCAATTTTTATTGACTACAAGCTCATTGCTCAATCCTTTCCAACCACGCCTTGGCCGGGGCGTAGCCCAGGGCGGCGGATTGCCGCATGACCTGCTCGGCGCGGTCGTGATCCTCCCGGATGATGAGGACTCTGGCCCAAAGGTACAGGCCTTTGGGATCTCCGGCTTTGGCGGCCTCTTTGGCCCATTCTTCGGCCAGGTCGATCATATCGTTTTCAAAATAGATTTTGGCGAGCAGCACCTGGGCTGAGGTATGGCCCTGCTTGGCGGCCTTGCCGAGCCAAATCACGGCCTGGGTCAAGTTTTCATGCACTCCCCAACGGCCGGTATAGGCCAGGCCCAGGTTTTTCTGGCATTCGGCGTCGCCCATGTCCGCGCCTTTGCGATACCACTCCAGGGCTTGCTTATAGTCCGGGTTATCGCCTTGCAGATATACCGCGCCCAGGGAGGCGAAGGCGGGCCCCACCTTTTGCTCCGCCGCTTTCTCATACCACTTGACGGCTTTTTTCGTGCTTTGGCGGACGCCTTCGCCTTGATAATACATGTCCCCCAGCATATTTTGAGCGGCGCCCAATCCCAGGCCGGCGGCCTTTTCCAGCCATTTGACGGCCTTTTTCGGATTCTTGGGAGTTCCGATTCCCTGGCGGTGCATGAGGGCTGCGTTGTACATGGCGGAGTATTGCCCCTGGTCCGCGGCGCGCTCCCACCATACCAGGGCCTTTTCCATGCTTTTAGGAACGCCCGTGCCGCTGGAATAGGCCAACGCAAGGCCCATCTGGGCCAAGACATGGTCTTGGGCTGCGGATTTTTCCAGCCAGAATATGGACTGCTCCATGTCCAGGGGAAGCCCCTCTCCCTTGGCGTACCGGGAGGCCAGCTCAAACTGGGCGTTGGCGTCGCCGTTCCTGGCGGCTTGAATCAGGGCGTTGGAATCCTGGGCGCAGACAAAGGAGGCGGCGCACAGCCAGGCAAATACGGCCAACAAAAACAAACAAAACGCTTTGGCCGTTGCAATCCTGTTTGTCAAATCGTTCCCATGCTTTGCGTGGGAATGCATATAATAAGACATTGAAATCATATTAATCACATTTTTAGTATCGGGTTGAATTACGCCCTGATGCGCATTCCCACGGGACCGAGAAAAAGACACTGACTCCCCGTTTTCGGGATTGCAGCGTCTTGATTATGCAGGGTTTCAGAGCCCTGTATGCTTGTTTGGACGCAGCTTTCGTATAACATATCCAATACAAAGCTGAAAACCGGATTTACTGCTTTTGCTCCTTTTGGCGGGATTTGATCAATTCCAGGTTCAGGCGGGCGTTTTCATAGTCGGGATTGTTCTTAAGCGCCGTCTCCAGATGCCGGATGGCGTCGTCCTGGTAGCCCAGGTTGTAAAGCACGGCAGCCATTTTATTGTGGGTTTCGGGATGGTTCGGCTTGATCTCCAGGGCCTTGGAAAGGTGGGTGTATGCTTCTTCCAGGCGGCCCAGGCTGATAAGCACGGTGGCCAGAAGGTATTGAGCGTCAAAGTCGTCGGGGGAAATGTAGCACAGGGTCTTAAGCTGGTTCCGGGCGCCCAGGGGGTTGCCGGTTTTCAGCATAAGCAGGGCCAGGTTTCTTCGGACCTCGATGTTTTCCGGCTCGATTTCCAGGATGCGGTTTAATTGATTGGCTCCAGCCTCGATATTGCCGGTCTTGAAATAGATGGACGCCATGTTGTTCAAAGCGTCCACGGATCTGGGGGCCAGGCTGAGGGCGGCCTGCACATAGAAAGCGGCTTCCTTGTCCTGGCCCGCCGCAGCCAGCAAAGACCCCATGTTGTTGTATGCCTCGTAATTTCTGGGGTCGAGCTGGATGGCTCTGGCGAAAAAGTCCCGGGCTTCTTTGGACTCTTCCAGTTTCAGGCTCATCAGGCCCAGGTTGTTGTAGACGTTGCTGTCGTTAGGGGCCAGGTCCCGGGCCATGGTAAAATGCTGCAGGGCCTCCTTAAAACGCCCCATGTCAACCAGCAGCGCACCGATCTTGCAATGGGTCCGAACCTTGTAGTCGGGCAAAAGCAGGCCTTTTTGCAGTTCCGCCAGGGCCTCGTCCAAACGCCCCAGGCGTTTCAGGGAGGCGGCCAGGTTGAACCGGGCTTTTAGGTACGAAGGATTGATCTCCAGGGTCTTGCGGAACTCCTCGACAGCCTGTTCAAAACGGCCCCGGGCCATATACTCGATGCCGATGCAATGATGGGCCAGGTAGTTGTCCTTGGTGTTGTCGCGAGCCTGGGAAAACAGGGTCAGAGAGTTTTGCCAATAATAAACCTGGCGCTTGGCCGCCATGGCCGGCGCGGCGATGAGCAAGGCCGCCAGAACCGCGACGGCCGGCTTGGGGATGTTTTTGCTTTTTAACAGGTCCCCCGCCCCCCATACGAGCATGATAAAAAGCCCCACGCCCGGGAGATACAAGGCCCGGTCCACCATGGCGGGAAACACGCCGGTGCGAAAAAAGAGCCCCAAATAAGGCAGGATGATTCCCAAGTACCAAAGCCAGCCCACGATCAAATAAGGCCGTTTGCGGCGAAGATGCAGGCAGGCGCCGGTTACGAGAACCAGCAGGGCCAGGGCGACCAGGGGCTTGGCCAGGGACATGGTTTCCGGCATGGGATAGAATATGGAAAGATTCGTGGGCCACAGGGCTTTTCCAACATAGGCGATATAGGAATACAGGGCGTTTTCAAGGCGCAGGAAATACCCCACGTCCTGAGCGTCCACAATCTGCCCTTTGGCCGAAAAGGCCAGGTAATTCAAATATCCCACTCCCAGGCATAAAACAAATAAGGGGGCTTTTTCCAAAATCAGGGTGCGCCAGGGCTTGTCCGGCTCGCCGAAAAGGGAAGCCAGGGGAGCGTCTTCCGGACCTTTTAACCAAGGCGTCCGATGCAGCGGCCAGTAGTCCAGCAGAAACAAGGCGAACATCACGGGCATGACCGGCGCCTTGGACATGAGCGCCCCCAAAAAGCACAGGCAAACCCAGGCGTAGCGGCTCCATTGGGGCTTGGCCGTGTATCGGGCGTAGGAAAGAAAAAACAGCATGATGAAAAAGCCGGACAGGGTGCTTTTTCTCTGCACGGCCCAGGCCACGGCTTCCACGTTCAAAGGATGGACGGCGAAAAGCAAGGCGACAAGCGCGCTGGGCCAAAGCCTTTTGGTCATTATTTTCAGGGCGAAGAACAGCAGCCAGGCGCTGGCCAGATGCAATAGCAGGTTGACCAGATGATACCCCCAGGGGTTGAGCCCTCCGAGTTGGTAATTGGCGGCCAAAGAAAGCCAGGTCAGGGGATACCAATAGTCCCTTGGTTGGGAGACGGAAAACATCCAGCCGATGTCCGGGGACGCCAAGCCCCGATGCAGGTCGTTGTTTTCCAGAATCTGCACCTTGTCGTCCAAATTGATGAACTCGTGGCCCGGCAGAGCCCAATATACGAACACGACGGCCATCGCAATCAGCAGGCAGGCCGTCAGGGTTTGGTTGTCGCGCAACAGGTCGGCGAAGCTCTTTTGCGGAGCGGGCGTTTGGTCGCTTATTTTTTTCATGTGGTCGTTGTTGGCATTCAAAGCCGGCAGCCTTTCCGGAAAGGGGCGCAAAAATCGGGAGCAAACCAGTTCGCGGTTGGTTCTTCGCAGTATGGGGCGGCGGCCCCTGCAGTTTTCTATAAATATAAATCCACCCTGCCAATATATAACCGTTTTCACGGGTTAGCGCAAGCCTGATCCCCCGGAAGCATGCAAGGCGCCCAGCCCGCCCGGTTGAACGGCGCCGCTTTTCGTTTTTTTCACCCATTTCATGGGCTTGGGACGACAGGAATATTGACAGGCGCCCCGCGTAAGGCTAACTGTAATATTCGGAGGCGGGACATGAGGGTGGCGTTTATCCAAAATTTTTTTGAAGAACTGACCGGTCCCTTGATTCTTTGCGAATTGCTGGAAAGGCAAGGGCATAGGGTGAAGTTTTTTCTGCCGGAACGCGCTTGGACGCGCAAGCTCAAGGCCTTTTCCCCGGAAATGGTCGCCATGTCCGTGTGCACGGGGGAGCATCCGGGAATGCTGGAGACAGCCTCCTGGGTGAAAAAATTCCTGGACCCGGCGCCCTTGGTGGTCATGGGCGGGCCTCACCCGACTTTTTTTCCCGAAGTGATCGAGCATCCCTGCGTGGACGCCATATGCCGGGGGGAGGGGGAAAACGCCTTTCCGGCCTTTGCCGCCTCCATCAACGGCAAGGGGCCGGCCGTGGACGTAGACGGATTTTGGATCAAAAGGGAGGGACGGGTTTATAAAAATCCGCCGGCGCATCTGGTGGAAGACCTGGACCAGATCCCCATTCCCAGCCGAAAAAACCTCTTTACGGATTATCCGTTCATCCAAAAGCTGCCCTTCCGCAAGATGATAACCGGCCGGGGCTGCCCGTATAATTGCAGCTATTGCTACAACCGGGCCTTGAAGGACATCCTCAAAGGCAAGGGGCGGTATTTACGCCGTCGAAGCGTAACCCACGTGGTGGACGAAGCGGCGTACCTGAAGCGAACCTTCGGGACAAAATTCATCGATTTCAACGACGACATCTTTACCGTGGATCCTGACTGGATTTTGGAGTTTTCCGACCAATACGCCAGCCGGGTCAAGGTTCCCTTTTGCTGCAATGTGCGGGTGGACAGGCTGGACGAGCAAGGCGCCAAAGCCCTGGCCAGGGCCGGATGCCGGGTGGTCAAGTTCGGCCTGGAAAGCGGAGACGAGTATTTTCGGCGCACGGTGTTGAATAAGAGCACCACGGACGACGACATACGACGCTGCGCCGAAATCCTCCATGCAGCCGGGATGAAAATCCAGACCTACAACATGCTTGGCCTGCCAGGAGAAACTTTGCAGCAAGCCATGAAAACCGTGCGGCTGAATCAGGAAATCAAGCCGTATTATGCGTGGTGCTCCCTGGCCCAGCCCTATCCGGGCACGGCCATGGCCGAGCAGTTCGCCCAAGCGCCGGAGCAGGTCAAGGATCAGGTGGAGCATTGCCCGGCAAGCTGGTTCGACACCAGCATCGCTCCTTTGGAAGACCGGGAGCGACTGATCAACCTGCACAAGTTTTTCGCCCTGCTGGTGCGCTTTCCCAAACTGGAGCCTTTGGTCATGAAGCTGGTGGAACTGCCTGAGAACGGGCTTTTTCGCGCCGTCTACCAGGCGGTCTACGGCCTGCATATGAAAGCCATGGTCAAGGCAAGCTGGCCGCGCGTATTGAGCATGTATCTCAAATTGAGAAAGCAGTATTGACTCATGATCCTGAACCCCAAAAAAATCCGGCGGGCGCTGTTTTTGCTGCCCGGCCCTTATGTGTATGAAGACCGGTGCCAGTCGTACATCGGAAAGGGGTCTTTTTTCGGATACCGGGAGCCGGTGGAGGAAATGTATGCGGCCGGAGTTCTGGGGGATCTGGGCCTAACGTGCCGGGTCGTCCATGCGGCGCCTGAGCGTCTTTCCAAGGGCGGGATCGAAAAAATCATTGGGGCCTTCGCCCCGGACCTGGTTGTAATCAGCTCCACCTATCCCGGGCATGTGCAGGATCTTGCCTGGGCCGAAAAAATCAAAAAAGTCCTGCCCCGGGCCATGGTCATAGCGCGGGGTGGACACATGGGCTTTATAGACCGTCAAGACCTGCTAAAGCGCTTTTCCGCCCTGGACGGCGTCATCCGGGGGGAAACGGAATTCACGCTTCGAGGCTTCTTTCAATCCAATGACAAAAGGCTTCCGCCCGGATTCACCCTTCGCCATGGAGATGAATTTGAAGAGACGCCCGATCCCGGCCTGGACAACGACATAACCGCCCTGCCCTTTCCGGCCCGGCGTTTGCTGAACCACAGGTTGTACCGAAGCCCGGTGACGGCCCGGCCCATGGCGACCATCTCGGCCAACCGGGGCTGCTGCCACAGGTGCGTTTTTTGCCCGGCCCACAAAGTGAGTGGAGCGGCCGTCAGGCTTCGCAGCCCGGAGTCCATTGTCCGGGAAATCAGGGAATGCAGGGAGCACTGGGGCATTCAGGATTTTTTTATGCGGGGGGAGACCTTCACAGCTTCCCGGGCCTGGCTGAAGGACTTATGCCGGGAGTTGAAAAAGCAGGCGCCGGGCGTCAGATGGCTTTGCAACGCCCGGGCCGACGCCATGGATTTTGAGCTGGCCGGTCTCATGAAATCCGCCGGCCTTTGCGGGGTGAGCATGGGCGCGGAAAGCCCGAATGCAGACACCCTGGCTCTGATCAGAAAAGATCTCTGTTTCGAAGACGTCAAGAAGGCGGTGGCCGCCTGCCGGTCCCACGGAATCATGACCATGGTTTATTTTCTCATGGGCTTTTTGTGGGAGACCAGGGAGGATATTGTACGCAATATTGAAAAAGCCGGAACTTTGAAAAGCGATGTGACGGAATTTTTCTTTCCCTACCCCTTGCCGGGCGCCGAGCTGTACGAAACCGCCAAAGCGCTGGGCCTGATAAACGATCGCGCCCCCCTGCCCTGGAGCCAGCAGGCGCCGGTTTTCATCCCCCAAGGCCTAAGCGCCCAGGAGTTGATGCAGTTGCGGGCGCGGGCCAGGCGAAATCCGGCCCAAAATATTCGAGCCGCCCGGGCGGTGCTTCGCCAGGCTTCCGGCGCCAGGGAGCTTGCCGCAGTCATGACCCACGGTTTTTTCACCGCAGCAAACGCCTTATTCAGGGCTTAGCGGCTCTTTCTGCGCTTGCACATTCGCCCTGGCCTCGTCTATGCATTTTTTCAATTGCTTGGAAGCCTGCATGTTTTCCGGCTTGATCTTAAGGATCTTCTCAAAAAATTTCGCCGCCTCAACGTATTTCTCCTGGCCCATGTAGATCAACCCAATATTGTACAAAGCGGGAATGTAGTCCGGCACGGCTTGCAGAGTCTCCCTAAAATGCAGGACGGCCTTTTCGTATTTGCCGACGGCCGCGTAGGAGCGGCCGAGCAAAAAGTTCGCCTGGGGATCTCTGGGCAGCAACTTGATCACCTTTTCAAACTCGGCGATGGCCTTGGGATGGTTGTCCAGGTTGCCCAGCAGGATGCCCAGGTTTCGGTGGGCGTCCGCGTAATCCGGGTATATTTCCACGGCCTTTCTGAAATGCTCCAGGGCCTGAGTCACCATGGCCTGCCCGCCCAGGGCCACCCCAAGGTTGTTGTGGGTGGGGGCGTATTCCGGCTCAATCCGCAGGGCCTGATACAAGCGGGTTATAGCGTCTTCCAGCCTGCCCGCGCCCATGTAGGCCAGGGCCAGGTCGTTCAAATACAGGACGTTTTCCGGCTCCTTTTCCACGGCTTTTTCAAAATAGGGAATGGCCTTTTCGTGCTCTTCCTGATGGCCCAGGCTGATGCCGATATTGTAATTGGCCTGTGCGAAATCAGGCTTGAGTTCAACGGCTTTTTGGAATTCCTTGAAGGCGTCGTCGTCCCGGCCGGCATGGGCCAGGGCTAGGCCCAGATTATTGTGCGCCCGTGCGTTTTCGGGGACCTTGGCGACCGTATCCCGCCATAGCGCGACGTCGCTTTGCCAGACCGTGTTGCGCTGATGGGTCCACACCCCAAAAATCACGGCAATGCACAGCAGGCTGGCAATAGCCGGCTTTCGGAGGTTTTCTTTGGAAAGCAGCAAGGCGGCGACTGCGAATATGGGAAAGACCGAAGGCAAATACAGCCTATGTTCGAAGGCCAGGTCCAGGGGGATAAACGAAGACTCCAGGAACAGGGTTATGCAAAACCAAAGAATCGCATAAGAAACCAGGCGGCGCTTTCTGGCAAGCAGTAACGCAGCGGCGATCAGGCCGGCCATGAACAAAATGGAATATATCGTGGTTGCGGGATTTAGAAGCGATTGGGAATGCGGGATGTCATAATCCAAAGTCAGCCTGCCGGGATACGGAAAAGCAAGCAGGCTAAGGTAGTAAACCAGGACCCGCGGCTCGGTCAGCAAACGCTCCTTGAGGGTGAAGTCAAAATTTTTGTAGTCGTACAAAATGCTGTCCAGGGGATGAGACCCCAAAAACAAGTAGGCCCCTATGACGGACGCGGCCAGAAACCCGCCCAGAATCAGCGCGAATTTGCCGGCCCAATCCTTGCGCAAATCCTGGAAGAAAAACCATTCAAAAACCAGCGCTGCAAAAGGCAGGGCCAGGGCGATTTCCTTGCCGGCCAGGGCGAGCATCCATAAGACGACGGACAGGACCCAATACTTCCGCCCCTTGCCCCGCGCGGACAAACGCGCCTTAATGTACATGGCCATGGACCACAAGCAAAACATGGACGCCATAACGGCGGAGCGCTGCACAATATAGGTCACTGCGCCGGTGTGCACGGGGTGGACCAGCCACAACAAGGCCGCTAAAAACGGAGCCCATTGGGAGGAGGCGTTCTTTTGACCTATTCCCGGGACGGCAAGCAGGCATAGCAGCAGGTAGTACATGCCCAGGCCGGCCAGAAAATGGAGGACGATGTTCACCATGTGATAGGCCGCCTCGTTGCCTCCCGAAAAATAATGATTCAGAGCGAAGCTCAGGTTGGCCAGGGGGCGGGTGGAGTCAAAGGCCGCGTTTTTCAGGCTGTCCAGGGACAAGTCGGAGACTGCGATGTTTGCGTTCCTTTGGATGAACGGCACGTCGTCGAACACAAAAGGGCTGGACAGCGTGTTGGAATACACCCACAAAGCGGCCATGGCCAAGACGGCGCCCGCGAGGATTATAAGCAGTTTGTTGGTTTGAGGAGCGGGACGTTCGAGTCCGGCGTTGTTGTTTTCGGCTGTGCTGTGTTCCATGGCAATCCTTGGCTGAAGCCCGGGAGTTTAAAAAGGATTCTTGCGAATGAGGGCCAGAAAAATGGATAAAAACATCTTAAACACATAATACACCGGGGTCATCCCCTTGTGCATGGACCGGCCGTCCGGGTTGGGGTGCATGATAACAGGCGCTTCCAGAACCCGCAACCCTGCACGATGCAGCATGATGATTACATCGGCGTCCGGGAAGTCAGCCGGATAGTGGGGGCTGGCGTAAAACCGCTCCATGGCGGCCCGGTTCAAGGCTTGAAAGCCGGAGGTGGGGTCGGTGATCTTTTTTCGGATCAGCAGGGAAACCAAAACGCGAAACACCATCACCCCGGAGTAGCGCAAAAAGGGCATGGAATATCCCCCTTCCCCCAAAAACCGCGACCCCAGAACCACGTCCGCCCCCCCTTCCTGTAAGGGTTTCAACAAAACAGGCAGGCTTTGGGGATCGTGCTGGCCGTCTCCGTCGATTTGTACGGCGTAATCATAGCCATTGGCCAGGGCGAACTTAAACCCGGTTTGCAGAGCCGCCCCGTACCCCAGGTTGAACGGCAGGCGAATCACCCGGGCTCCGGCCCGCCGCGCCGACAACGCGGTTCCGTCCTTGCTGCCGTCGTCCACCACCAAAGGTTGGGCGAAAGGCGCATGGGTTTGAATGCCCCGGATCACTTCAGCGATATTCTTTTGCTCGTTAAAGGCCGGGATGATGGCAATCACCCTGGGAAATGCGGTTTTTTCGTCATGCCTGGACATTTTGCAGGACTTTTCCTTGAGATATTCCTAAAACTGGCTATTATGGCAATACTTTGATAATCAAGGGCTTAGAGAAAAAAGCTGGAGAGCAAGGCCTGAAGGCGTATTCATATAACGCCCCGGGGCTTTGGTCAAATCATTTAGGGGGGGGGGATATGACGCCGAGGCAAAAAATCTTTGCGCTCATGGTTTGCGTGGCTTTGTTTGGCATCATCGTCAGTCTGGTGCATAAACGCAAACTCAAGGAGGAATACGCCTGGTTGTGGCTCGTCACCAGCGCAGCGCTGTTTGTGCTGGTGCTCTGGTACGACCTGCTGGTGGGCCTGACTAACCTCATCGGGGCGGTTTTGCCCACGACCACGTTGTTTTTGTTCGGCCTGCTGTTTTTCATGCTCATCACCTTGCACTTTTCCATCAAAATTTCACGACTTTCCACCATGGTGACGGAACTGGCCCAGGAAACGGCCATCCTTCGGGAGGAAAACAGGGCGTTAAAAAGCGCCCCGCCCGAACCTGAAAAGGAAGATGAAAAATAACCATGCTCATCGGGATCAACGCCATATTCCTGGCGCCGGGAAAAGGCGGCGGCATGGAGCGCTATCTGGTCAACATGGTCCGGGCCATGGCGCAGACGGCGAAGGGGGACGAGTTGATCGCCTTCGCCTGCCGGGAAGGCCTGCCCGGCCTGGAAGGCGCGGTTCCTGTAATCAAGGGGCCGATCAGCGCCCAAACCCGATGGGCCAGGGTCCTGTGGGAGCAGGTTTTGCTCCCCGGGATCATAAAGGACAGCCATGGCGACGCCGTCCTCTCCTTTGGCAATATCTGCCCTGTCCGCCTGTCGCTCCCCTCGCTGCTTGTCATGCACGACGCGATTCCCTTTGAGCCCATTCACGGTTTTTCGGCCTTGGAAAAAACGGCCATGCAGACTCTTTTCAGGGCGTCGGCCAGGTCGGCGGACCGGATCGTCACGGTGTCCGAGTTTTCTAAAAAGAGGATTTCCGAACATACCGGGGTGAGCAGAGACAAGGTCAGCATCATTCCCGGCGCCTGCGATCCCGTCTTTTTTCCACAAGAAACAAGCCGCAAAAAAAGCGGCGATTACATCCTGGCCAGCGCCAGCGCCCGGCCCCATAAAAACCTGGATCGGCTGCTGCAAGCCTACAAAATTCTGGTGCAGGATAAAAAAGTGGTAGCGCCGTTGGTTTTGGTCCACACCCAGGGTTCGGGGCAGATTGTCTTGGATAAAGCCCGGCGCCTGGGGTTGGGGAATAAGGTGATCGCGTTGGAAAACACCACGGATGGAGAGCTTGCCGGTCTTTACGGGAACGCGGCGCTGTTTGTATATCCTTCCTTGTACGAGGGATTCGGCCTGCCCATCCTGGAGGCCATGGCAAGCGGGACTCCCGTGATCGCAAGCCGGGCCGGCGCCATCCCTGAGACGGCCGGGAACGCGGCGCTGCTTTTCGATCCTTGCAATCCGAAGGAATTGGCCCAGGCCATGGAAAGGGTTTTAAAAGATCCCATAACGCAAAAGGAAATGATCGAAAGAGGTAAAAATCGGGCCAGGGAATTTTCGTGGGAAAATAGCGCAGCCGCCATGCTGGCCCTGGCGCGGGAGACTGCGGGAAAACGCCGATGAAAATCTGCTTTGTCGTGGAATACTACCCGCCCCACGTGGGAGGGGGCGAAAATCTGTTCGCCGCGCTGGCTGAAGGGCTTGCCGCCAGGGGCCATGAGTGCGTTGTGGTTACGTGCGGCCTAAAGGGATCTCCCATGGAGGAAACCCGGAACGGCGTGCAAGTGAAGCGGGTTCGGGTCCCCAAATGGGGAGACCGCATGTGGTTCAGCATTTTGGGCTTGAAGCTGGCCTTGCAAGCGGCCAAGGACGCGGACGTCATCCACACCACCACCTACAACGGCGCCTTTCCCGCCTGGCTGGCGGGGAAAATCCTGAACAAGCCGGTCATGATAACAGCCCATGAGGTCCTGGGGCCGTTGTGGAAAGAGTTGAAGCTGCCCCGTGCGGCCGCCTGGCTTGGCGCTGCGGCGGAAAAAGCGGTGCTTGCCCTGCCCTTTGACGCCTATTCGTGCAACTCCCATAGCACCCGCAAGGGGCTGGCCCGTTACGGAATTCCCAAGGATAAAACCTTTCTGGCATACCCTGCGCCGGACTATACGCGATTCAAACCATTGAAGGGCGGCGGCGAGAATCCAACATCGATCAGAAAAGAGCTTGGTCTGCCTCAATCCCGATTCATCTACTTATTCTACGGAAGGCCGGGAATGCTGAAGGGCGCGGACTATCTGGCGGACGCGGTTCCGAAGATATGCAGGGAGGTCCCGGACGCCTTGCTTGTCATGATTCTTTCCCGGGAGCCGGCTTCCGGATATAGGCGGATAATAGAAAAAGCCGAATCCCTTCCCAAAGGCAGCATCCTGATAAAAGACTCCGTTCCCGGAGATGAACTGCCAAAATGGATTCAGGCGGCGGACTGCGCGGCGGTTCCGTCCATCAGCGAGGGGTTCGGCTTTTGCTGCGCCGAGGCTTGCGCCATGGATAAGCCGGTGGTTGCAACCTGGGCGGGGTCTTTGCCCGAAGTCGTTTCTGGCAGGCATATTTTGGTGGAGCCTGGGAGCGCTGAAGCGCTGGCAGAAGGTATCATCCTGGCCAGCCAGGGGGGATGGACGCAAAAAGCCCGCAAGGCCTTCTCCCAAAGCGAGTTTGTGGAGAATCACCTGCGGGCTTATGAAAAGCTGCTTGAAAAAAGTTCGGCCGGTTAAACCTCAACCGGTTCTTCTATGACCACGGGCTGGCCGTTGCCGCTCCACAGGCAGTCGTGAATGCACAAAAGCGGCCCCACGGAAATGCTGCCGGCCAGGAGCATCCCCATGACCGTGATTCCAAATTGAGGAATGAAGGCGGCCAAAACGCCCGTGAGAACCACAATGCCCAGAACGGCGGGCAGGGTCGGCTTGCTGAACACGGGATTGAATCCGTCGTACAGGGTGTGGTGGAATAAAAAGATGAACACCACGGCCATGACGGCCCCGCCGGCCCACACAACGGCAAAGGCGTGGGAATAGGAAAGGACGCCCGCATTGAAGGGCCCGCTGCTGAAAAAGGCGAAAAAGGCTTTCGCTCCCGGCCACTGCGAGGAGGAGACGGCTTCAAAGGCCACGGGCAGCGCCATGATAATCGTCCAAAGCACCAGCATAAAGGCCCAAAGCCAGTTTATCCAGGCGCCCGCCACCCCGGCCAGGCCTGCCAGAAATCCGTCCGTGACCGTGCCCGCGAAATTTTTCCCCTTGGTCCTGGCGGAAAGCAGGCCGGTGGCCACGCCGATCACGCAGCCGAAAACCGTGATGAACATCAGGGTTACGCGAAGGTCAAAAGGGTTGGCCGTCAGGGCTTCCATGCCGCCTTCCACCCTTCCGGCCAGATAATACAGGCTGAAAATCCAGGTGACTACATAGGCGGCGCAGGTTCCCAATAAGAATTTGACAGGCGACGTAAAGGGTTCGGTGACGATATTTTTTCCCTGGCTCATGATCCCCCCATAAAAAAATAACGTGATGCATTTATGCAGAATAAGTAATTTGGCGTGAGCGGCCCAGGTAGGCATGGCAAGGCTTTTTACCGGGCGGTGAGAAACCTACCAGCAGAAGGCTTATCTGTCAATCAATTTTGAGAAACAGGCCTTGTTTGGGCTTCGTTGCGGGACAAGTTTTCATCGATTGGGGAGGGCTTATTGCCTTTTAACATGGAGAAAAACGCCGGGCTGTGGTAATCTAATTTCAATACCGCCCGGATGGGGCGATTTACCACAAGGAGGAAATCAGATTGCCTGCTCTTATCAAAGAAAATGACTTGTTGATGGAAGAAAAAATGGACGATGAAGCGACAATCGGGGAAGGCATAGTAGTAAAAGACGCCGAGTCCATTATCAATTTGTTTCTTCAATTCGCAGTCAAGGAATACAAAATATACAACCCGAAAACTCTTTTGCCGGAAAAGGAAAAGCCCCTGGTCATCATTTCCGCCCACGGCCCCCAATGGGCGCCGGCGCCCATTATGTTCATCCTGGGCAAATACTTTTTGGACAACGGGCTGGGGGACATCGTGGGCAGCTTCTACCCCCACCCCCTGTTCATGCGGGTTCCGGGCATGAAAGCCATTTTCGGCAGGTTGGGCGTGCCCACCAAGGTCTACGACTTGCCCGGGCTGGTTGACCGCCTGAACGACGGCCGGATTCAGGTCACCGGCACGGCGCCCGAAGGCATATACTGCAACTTTCAATGGGAAGATTACGTGGGGCCGTACGATAACGCGGGCATGGTGGCCGCCGCCGTCTTGTCCCAGGCCAAGCTGGTGCTCATCGCCCATCAGGGCGGCGACGCCTGGAACTTCCAGGCCAATCTGCCCTTTGGCTGGACTCTGCCCATACCCGGCGGCCTCCGGGGGGTGAATATTCCCATCGGGCCGGTGCGGAGGATCGACCGGTACGCCATGCTGGCCAAAAAGTACAAGCCGGCGCTGAAAAAAGCGGAGCTGGAAGCGGCCTCGGCCAAGGAAAGAAAATTGCTGATCGGCCTGGAAGTGGCGAAAATCCGCACCCAGTTGAACCTCATGACCGAGGATTTGCAGCAGCGTGAGGCCAAGTTGCTGGCGTCTAAAAACGGGAAAAAGAAGGTGGAAAAATAGTTTTTTTCGGGGCGGAGATATTGCGGGTGGAGACGGTTTTAATCAGAGCAATTTCAATCAAAATAGCACTTGATTTCAATAGCTTAGTATGCACTCCCTCGCACGGCATGAGAGCGAAAAGACCATGCTCAAGGCTCATTAGAACAGTGTTGCCGCCCCCCCCCTGTGGGCGCTTTGAAAACGCGCACAACGCGTTTGGGGCAGGCACGGGGGCCTGCTGCTACGCACCAAATTTAGCTGTTACAGTTTAAAGATGCTACATAGATTCAGGGCTTGCCCTGCTTTGTTTTGGCGCAGCCGGGAAAAATAGTCTTCACAGGTTCACGTGTGCTACTCCTACCTCTTTTTTGAGCCAGGGCCAATTCCATTTTAAGAACGTCGACGGACATAAGCCCTCCTGGATACGTTTTGGCGGCCGTCCTTATCCAATCTTCGGCAAGATCGAGCTTTCCCTGGTCTTTCAGGACGCAGGCCATCATGGCCGCCAGCTCGCCTTTGAGCAGATTGTTTGTGGTCTGAAAGTACGCTCTTTTGATCAAAGGCCAGCCCATGTCATATTCTCCATCAACGACCAGGGCGCGCCCCATGGTCGCCGTCATCAAAGGCTCCCAAGGCAGGGTTACGTAAGCGTCCCGGGCGTATTGCCCTGCTTTGGAAAAGAATGCTGCGTCGTTGTTTTGATACACAAAATAGGCGAAACTCTGCCTGACCCAGGCGTTTGTAATGGGGTCCAGATCCTCGGCGTCCAGTAATGTAAGGAATAAATCCCGGGCTTCCGCCCATTCCCCCCGGCAGGACAGGGAACCGGCAAGACACCATAAAAGGTAGGGAGCACCCGGATAGTCCTTTAATCCTGCTCTTAACGCATCTTCTTCACGCTCTTCCCAGAGCAAAAAGCGGGAAAACGCCTCTTCAAAAGAACGACTATCCTCTACAGTGGGATTTTTCTTATCAGACTGGATTAACAAACCGATCATTTGCTTAAAATCATCTATTGAAAATAAGGCGATCAAATTGGCAAGGATAAAAACAGGCGTCAAAGGCAAATCGGAGGACTGAAGATTCTCCAATAACAAGGCGGGGCCATACATCCAAATCAATGCTGTCGCCGTCAGTAGATTAGTTGCAGGGCCTGCAAATATCATCAGAAACAGCTTGAACCTCCTGCCCGAGACAGGCCCTCCAAGGGGCCTGACATAAGAAGATAGCCCCCCTTTATTGAAGAAGATGGGCAACTTGAACAAACGTGTTTTCCAGACCGGAGCCCCTGAACCTATCTTTATTTCCAGCAGTCGAAAACCAGTAAGTTTCCCAACTACAGCGTGGCCGAGTTCGTGCAGGGCCACAGCGGGATAAAGGCACCAGAATAGAATAAAACCAATGAAAAACGGATTAGCTCCATTTTGGGAGAAAATTAGCAGGGACGACGCCAGCATAAGGGCGGCCAGCACTGCAGCCATAGTGAAAGGAGCGTCTACGGCAAGGTCGTAACGGGCATTGCATTGGGGGCACAAAAGTTTTTTAGGAAAGCCCCGTTTCCACCAAAAACTTCGTTGCATATAATCGTTAATAAGGACGGATCGCGCTCCGCAGTGTTCACATACCGCCTGGTCCCTGCCTGTGAGTTTTTTGTCAAAAATCTCGAACAGCCTTTTTCGGGCGGGGAGTTCTTTTAAAAAAGTGCGCCATAGGCCCACCCAGCCATAAATCAAACAAGCCCATAAAAAACCCAAAAACGCCATACAGTTGGCATAGTCAAATTTCAAGGGCTCATCAGGATTCATACTGACAACAAAAAAATACGTTGTCAGCCAAAACAAACCGCTTATCAAAAATATGAGACAAGCCCCCACCCCTTCATCTTCAATAAGAGGAGAGATCTTGCTAAAATCCAGGAAAGGCGACTCAGGAGACAGCTTCTCCGTATCTATCGTACGCCTTTCAGCCCGCAGCAGATTGGCGTTGGCAACGGCCCATTTCATGTAGCGGATTGTTATTGCAATGGTGAGAGCCAAGGATAGCGGGAATATAATGAAGGGACTGTTAAAAAAAAGATCCATTATAAAAACAATAAAGTAGAGCGTAATGGGAGCGACAACCAGGGTGGTTGCGAAAATCGTAATGTAATCAGGCTTCTTTTTCATGGGTATTGAATCTCAGGCATTATTCTCCCGGCGGCGAAAAATGCGCTTATCATGCAAAAACATTCATGCTTATGTTTTTCATCGTAATGAAAACAGGATAGTTTGATAAGTAAGACGAATTTATAGCAGAAAAAACCGGATTTGGACAGGGTATAAACGATTTGATAAGGGAGGGCCTCCCTGGCGCCGAAGGCCCTCCTTTTTAGGGCGGTCTATAAGACGTTTTTTACGTCGTCAGGCACCTTGGCGGCGAACTGCTCGAAATTCTTTTTAAAGTCCTCGACCAGCTTTTGAGCTCTTTGGTCGTATTCCGCGGGATCCTTGGCCTGATTCCTGGGGTTCAGAATTTCCCCGGGAACTCCGGGGCAGGAAACCGGGACCTCAAAATTAAACAGGGGATCCTTGCGGTATTCCACGTTGTCCAAAGCGCCGGTGAGGGCGGCCTTGACCAAGGCCCGGCTGTACTTGATGGAAATCCGGTCTGCATTCGAGGCGGGCTCTCCGGCCCAACCCGTGTTTAAAAGCCAGCAATTGACCTCGTGCTGCAAGACCTTTTTCCGCAAAAGATCCGCGTACACATGGGGCTCCAGTGCCATAAAGGGGGCGCCGAAGCAGGTGCTGAAGGTGGCCTTGGGCTCGTTCACCCCGGCTTCCGTGCCCGCCACCTTGGCGGTGTAGCCGGACAAAAAGTGGTATTCGGCCTGGGCCGGGGTCAGCCTGGCCAGGGGGGGCATGACCCCGAACGCGTCGCAGGTGAGCATGACGACATTCTTGGGATGCCCGCACACACCCTCGCGCATGGCGCTGGGAATATGGGCGATGGGGTAGGCCGCCCGGGTGTTTTCCGTCAGGCTGTCGTCGTCCAGGTCCACTCTGCGGGTGCGCAGGTTGATGCCCACGTTTTCCAGGATGGTTCCGAATTTGCGGGTGCATTCGTAGATTTCCGGCTCCGCCGTTTTGGATAACCGGATGACCTTGGCGTAGCAGCCTCCCTCGAAATTGAACAGGCCCCGGTCGCTCCATCCGTGTTCGTCGTCGCCGATAAGCGCACGCTCCGGGTCGGCGGAGAGGGTGGTCTTGCCGGTTCCGGACAGGCCGAAAAATACGGCCGCGTCGCCGTCCTGGCCCACGTTCACGGAGCAGTGCATGGAAAGCACTTCCTTTTGGGGCAGCAGGTAATTCATGAGGGTGAAGACGGACTTTTTAATTTCCCCGGCATAGGCGGTCCCGCCGATGAGGATGAGCTTCCGGCCCAGATTGACGATAATAAAGGCCTCGGAATAGGTCCCGTCCAGCTCGGGCACGGCCTGGAACCGGGGCGCGTTAATGATGGTGAACTCCGGGTAATGGGACTCCATTTCGTCCTGGTCCTTGACCTGCACAAAAAGATTTCGGGCGAACAGGTTGTGCCAGGCGGTTTCCGTGATTACCCTTATAGGAACCCGGAATTCCGGGTCCTGGCCGGCGAAGCAGTCCTGGACGAAAAGGTCCTTGCCCTGGACGTAGGCCATGAGGCGATGCAGCAGGATATTGAATTTTTCCTCGGAAAGCCCTTTGTTTACGTCGCCCCACCAGAGGCGGTCCTGGCTGGAAGGCTCCCGGACCATGAACTTGTCGTGGGGGGAGCGGCCTGTGTGCTGGCCGGTGCGGACCACCATGGGCCCCAGATGGGCCATGACGCCTTCGCGCCTTTTAATGGCTTCTTCGTAAAGGCCGGGGGTGGATAGGTTCCAATACACTTGTCCCAGGTTTTTCAGGCCCAGGGCTTTGAGATCCTGTTTGCGTTTTTCTTCCGGGGACATTTTCAACCTCCTTGGAAAAGGGGAATTGTTCGTCATTATCAAACACCGAAATTTGACGCTTTGACAAATTTCGGACAGAGGGCTTGCACGCTTGCAAAAGGCCTGCAAATCATTAGCATAGGTTGAAATATCAATATCTTAATACAAGTTCTCAACCGATCGAAGAAAAGTCGGCGCACAAAAAGCTTGACAACAAGGTCCTAAGACTAAAAACTGGTGCACTTTACGTGCCACAGACGTCCGCCGACCGGGGCGGGCGAGGCCGGGAGAAGTTCTATGGAAAATAGCCAGGATTTGCTGATAATAACAGGTTCGTATGGCAGCGGCAAGACGGAATACGCTGTAAACCTCGCTGTAGAAAAGAATCAGGGAGGCGCGCCCACCACGCTGGTGGACCTGGACGTGGTCAACCCTTATTTTCGCAGCCGGGACGTACGGGACCAATTCAGCAGTCTGGGCATTGAAGTGGTGGCGCCTGAAGGGGCTTACACCCACGCGGATTTGCCCATGCTATCGCCCCGGGTGAAAGGGGCGGTCAAGCGCACGGACCGGGCGGTTATCCTGGACGTTGGGGGAGACCCCATGGGCGCCCGGGTATTGGGCCGGTTTTCCCAGGACATCATGGCCAGGGCGTACAGCATGACCCTGATCGTGAACACCCGGCGGCCGGAAACGGAAGATTTGGAAAAAGTTCTGAACATGGCGGCAATGATTCAGAGGGCTTCGGGTCTGCAAATCACAGAACTCGTGGCCAACTCCCACCTGATGGAGTTCACCGACACCGAAGTGGTCGTGGAAGGAATTGACGTGACCAGGGAGGCTGCCCGGACTCTGAATGCAAAGTTTACAAGGGTCTGCGTGCTGGAAGACCATCTGGACAACGTGGACGCCTCCGCCCTGGACGCAGAATTGGTGGTGCTGAAGAAGTTTATGAAAAAGCCATGGGAGCCCGGATGCCACAAGGCCTACCGGTGTTAAGACGCACGTCGAAACGCAAGAACGGAGCCCCCGGCGCAATTATTTTATTCTTGAGTGGGTAAATACCCCGCAGCTTGCTGCGCTGATTCCGAGAAACGCTTCACAGCCATAATGAAGTGCACATTCGGACCGAAGGCTAGGAGATTTTTAGATGGCGAGGATGACTGTTAACGAGTTCTATTGCAAAGGATGCGGCTTATGCATCGAAGCCTGCCCCAAGAAGATCATTGAACTTGCCTCACACCTGAACGAAGCGGGATACCATCCCGCCGTTTGCGTGGACCAGGACAAGTGCAACGCCTGCACCCTTTGTTACGTGACCTGCCCTGACGGGGCCATCACCATAGAAAAATAGCTGGCGAGGAGTTTGACGAAAATGGGCAAAAAGGTTCTGATGAAGGGGAACGAGGCAGTGGCTGAGGCCGCCATATTGGCAGGATGCCGCCATTACTTCGCATACCCCATCACCCCCCAAAGTGAATTGATCGAATACATGGCCAAAAAGATGCCTCTGGTTGACGGCACCTTTTTGCAGGCCGAGAGCGAAGTGGCGGCAATCAACATGGTGCTTGGCGCCGCTGCATGTGGAGTGCGGGTTATGACCTCCTCCTCCTCCCCCGGCATTTCCCTTAAACAAGAGGGCATCTCTTACATTGCGGCTTCCAGGCTTCCCGCAGTCATCGTGAACGTAACCCGTGGAGGCCCTGGCCTGGGCAACATCGCGCCCATGCAGTGCGACTATTTTCAGGCCACCCGCGGCGGCGGACACGGCGACTATTACACGCCGGTCTTGAGCCCGTCCACGGTCCAGGAATTCGCCGACATGGCCCCCCTGGCCTTTGAGATCGCCGAAAAGTATCTGACTCCGGTCATGATCCTGGGCGACGGCATGCTGGGCCAGATGATGGAGCCCGTGGAGTTCCCGGATTCCTATGCGCCCCAGAAGGACCCCTCCGAATGGGCTCTGGGCGCACGGAGAACTCCGGACGACAGGCACATCATCAACTCCCTGTACATCGATCCGTACGTGCTTCAGGAAAAAACGGAAACCCTGTTTGAGGTCTACGAGGAAATCAAGAAAAACGAAATCCGTTTTGAGACCTATAACATGGACGCCGACGCCAAATACCTGATCGTGGCCCACGGCACGGCCGCCCGCGTGGCCAAGTCCGCCGTGGACGCCCTGAAGGAAGAAGGCGTGGAACTCGCGTTGATCCGCCCGATTACACTGTGGCCCTATCCCTACGACGCCGTAGCGGAAGCGGCCAAGGGCAAGGAAAAGGTCATTACCATCGAGCTCAGCATGGGCCAGATGGTGGAAGACGTGAAGCTGGCGGTCTGCGGCGAATGTCCGGTGGAATTCATCGGCAAGGCCGGGGGCGTGGTTTTCACTCCCGAAGAGATTGTTTCTTTAATCAGGGAGAAAATATCATGACTGTTTTTAAAGGAAGAACCAAAGGACTCACGGACGCCAAACTGAGCTACTGCCCCGGCTGTCTGCACGGCGTGGCCCACAGGCTCATCGGCGAGTCCATGGAAGAGCTGGGAATCATCGAAAAGACCATCGGCATCGCGCCCGTGGGCTGTTCGGTTTTTGCATACAACTTTTTCGCCTGCGACGTCATCCAGGTGCCCCACGGCAGGGCGCCGGCCGTGGCCACGGGCATGCACCGCGCCCGTCCGGACCGGATCGTCTTCACCTATCAGGGCGACGGCGACCTGGCGGCCATCGGCACGGCGGAGACCATTCACGCAGCCAACCGCAGCGAAAACATCACGATTTTCTTCGTGAATAACGCGACCTACGGCATGACAGGCGGCCAGATGGCGCCCACCACCCTGCCCGGCATGAAGGCGACCACCGCCCCTTACGGCAGGGACGTGAGCGACACAGGCTATCCCATGAGGCTGTGCGAGATCCTGTCTCAACTGGAAATGACCAATTACATCGAGCGGGTGTCCCTGCTTTCGCCCAAAGACATTTTGAAGGCCAAAAAGGCCGTCAAGAAAGCTCTTCAGTACAACATTGACGGCAAGGGGCTTTCCTTTGTGGAAATGATCTCCACCTGCCCCACCAACTGGGGTATGGATCCCCTGAAGGCAAGGGAGTGGGCCAAGGAAAACATGCTTCCCGTCTTCCCCCTGGGCGTGTTCAAGGACAGGGCGGCTGAAGAAGCCAAGGAAAAGGAGGCGGAATAATGGCGACCACAAGAATTCTTTGCGCGGGATTCGGCGGACAAGGCGCACTCCTGATCGGCAAGCTGGTTGCCGAAGCCGGCATGGCCGAAGGCAAGTTCGTAACCTGGCTGCCTTCCTACGGCCCTGAAATGCGCGGCGGAACCGCCAACGTCATGGTGGTGGTCTCGGATAAGCCCGTGGGCTCCCCCATCTTCACCAAGATGGACGTGCTCGTGGCTCTGAACCAGCCCTCTTTGGAAAAGTTCGCCAAGGACACCAAGGACGGCGGCCTCATCATCACCAATTCCGACCTGTGCGGCGAGCCGGAAAACAAGGATAAAATCAAGCTGGCCCCGGTGCCCTTGACCAAAATCGCCGAGGAAATCGGCAACGTCAAGGCCGCCAATATGGTGGGCGTAGGCGCTCTCTTGCAGCTCACCGGCTGCGTGGACCGCAAAAGCGTGGAAGATTATCTTTCTCACATGATGAAGGAAAAGAATCCCGCCCTGTTGGAAACCAACATGGCGGCCATCGACAAAGGCGCATCCTACGTGTCCTGATAGCCCTAAGACGAATTGATCCTAAAAGGGGAGGAGGCCGGAATAATAAAGGCTTCTTCCCCTTTTTTTGGTTAAAGCGTTGGGAGGGCGTCCATTCGACTGGAGTCCCGGGTTTCAGGCGGCGTAAAGGCCGAACCTCATGTGCCGAGGCGCCCTGGCAAAAAGATTCGTAAGCGTTCAGGGGGTTAAAAAAACACTACATAGGAATCATTCCTACTAGACATGCCCTCTTTTATGTGCTAGGGTTATTTCATGAAACCCAAGCGCCCCATATCCAACCTGGACTGGCAACTCACTCCCCAACCTGTGCGTGAGTATGTGCTCTATCTGGAACGCACCGTCCAACAGCTTCAACAATCCGTGGACCAACTCACCCAGCTTGTTCAGGAACAAGGCCAAATCATTCAACAGCAAAACAAACGCATTGAAAAGCTGGAAGCCCGGCTCAACAAGAACTCCGGCAATTCCAACAAGCCGCCTTCCTCCGATCCGCCGTACCAGGGTCCCAGGAAGACAAGCGCCCCCAAGAAAACCGGTGCAAGGAAGGGCGGCCAAAAAGGTCACAAAGGACATCGCCAAGCCCTTATGAAGCCCACCAGCACCGTGGACGTCCTGCCCGTCCAATGCTCCTGCGGGTGTCGTGACCTGTCCCCCTGCAGGGAAGAACCCTTTCATACGCATCAGGTTGTGGAGTTCCCGGAAATCCCCATGGACATCACCCATTTCCATCTGTTCTCCGCTAAGTGCCGCCATTGCGGGCGCAAGGTCAAGGGACGCATCCCGGAGGAAAGCAAGACCGGCTACGGCCCCCGGTTCTCCGCCCTGGTCGCCCAACTTTCCGGCGTGTGCGGGGAGTCCAGGGAAACGGTCCGGGATTTTGTCCGGTCCGTTCTGGGGGTTCCCATTTCCACAGGGGGGATCCAACGCATCCTGGACAGGACGTCCCAGGCCCTTTCCCCGGTTTACGACGCCATCGCCCGCGAAGTCCGGAACGCCCCGGTCAACCATGTGGATGAAACCTCCTGGAAAAACGAGGCAAAACTCGAGTGGCTGTGGGTCATGGCCAACCGCAGGGCGGCGTTCTTCATGATCCACAAGAACCGCTCTTACCAAGCCTTTTGCCAATTGGTGGATGCCTGGGAGGGCATCCTGATTAGCGATGACTACGCCCTTTACCGCAAATGGGTTAATGAGCGGCAATCCTGCCTGGGCCATCACACCCGCCGGGCCAGGGACCTCTCCCAAAGAAAAGACCCTGAGTTGGCCCGGTTCGGAGCCCATCTCAAAAACGAGTTGAAACGCCTCATGAAATGGGAGCATGAAACGCCCGCCATGGGCGAGTGGCGGGCCTTCATGGCCCGGTTCAAGGGACTTTTGAACAAGCACTGTCAACGCAAGGATGAGAGCGGGGTCTTGTCCCGGCGCCTCGTCAAGGAGATGGAAAGCCTGTGGCTCTTTTTGTCCGAACCCGAGGTGGAGCCCACCAATAATCGGGCGGAGCGGGCCTTGCGTTTCGGGGTGCTGTGGCGCAAACGCAGCCTGGGAACCCAGAGCGAAAAAGGCGACCGCTGGGTGGAGCGCATCCTCAGCCTCAAGCATACCTGCGGGATGCACGGCATCCCTGTGTATCCCAGGCTCGTCCAAATTATCTCCGACTTCCTCAATGGCCGACCAACCGATCTTGCATGGATCAGCAGTCTGGGCTAAATACCCCCTGAAGGCTTACAAAGATTCTTTGCCAGGGCCGCCCAATTTTGTTTCTCAGGCTATTTGCTTGCGCGAATAACCTGGAAGATATACATCACCTCGGCCAAGCCGATCATGCCGTCGCCGTTGAAATCGGCTGCATCGCAGACCTCCCCGGCCGTCTCCATCCCGGCCAGGGCCTGAAGGGCAAGCACGGCGTCCGTCAGGTTGACCGCGCCGCTGTCGTTGACGTCGCCTAGCGAAACAAAATGGGGCGACATGTCATCGGTTTTTTTAACATACAATCTCATCAATGAGATAATAATCGTCGGAAATGCAAATATTCCCCCCGCCGAAGCCCGGATTGGCCGTCCCGGTCACGTCAACAAGCATGTCATCGTAGGACCAGCCTCCTCCATGTTTATACCGGTATACAGCTCCCATATATGGCAGGTTCCGATACCCCGGAGCTCCGATTAAAGCCGTATCCCCGGATATTGCGATGGCCGCCCCAAAAGCGTAATTCGTTCTCGCTTCGCCTCTGTAACTCTGCCGCAGCTCCCATTGTCCACTTATAGGATTCAGGTAAAAGTGGTGAACGACCCCGGCATAATCCGCCTCGCTGCTTTCGTCGCAATCGCCGACCAGAAGGTCTCGCGTCACGTGGGAAAGGGCCACTTTTCGTCCAAAATAGATATACTCCGGCGTGCTGACAGGATTCTCAAGATATTGTGCAACCCCATAGGGGTTTCCTTCCGAATCCTCAATACTTTCATCAAAGACCCATACACGTCCCTCTCTTGAGCCGTTATTCTTGTCTCCAGGAGCGGAGGCGACGGCGTATTTTCCATAAATGCCCACATCCTTTCCTAAATTGGAGCCGGTAAAGCCGAAGACGGTGGATGGTTTTCCCGTGTGCGTCCTCAAGACCTCCCCGTTGGACATATTCATTATGGTGACCATGCCCAGGCGTCCTCCGTAGTAATGCCGCGGCGCGCCGACAATGATTGTATCCTGAAAACAATCAACGGAAACTCCAAAGTGGGCGGAGCTGCTGCAGTTCTCATTGCCGTATTTAGTCCCGGAGCCCCAGTGCCCGCCGGAAAGGTTGAACTTATATATGGCGCCGCGATTATAGCCTTCGTACTCGGCGCCATAAGCGCCGACAATCAATGTTCCGGAACCGTTATAGGACACTGCATACCCAAAATAATCGCTTTGGTCGCCATCGGAAGCGTGAATGGTTGTGGTGTGCTCCCAGGTATTGTCACCCGTTCTTTCAAAAACAAGGACTGCGCCCTGGGAAGCGTTCTCTCCTACTGTTACACCGGGCGCTCCCGCAAAAATGTAGGAATCGTCCATTGCATAGGAATGGATGCTTATGCCATCCGGAATAGGCAGCCGAAACGGAACCGCGTAGGCGCAACTCACCCAGGCAATCAATATGATTACCGTTTGAAATAAAACCTTCATTCGATCTCCCTCATTTTTCTTTGCAGGCTGTTGAAGACACTACGGGGGCGTCCCCCTTGCAAAACAGGAAGGGGCAATTGGGACAAATCGCCTAAGGCGGAATTTACCTGCAATTTTTTAATTTTATTACACCGACCTAAAGAGCGCTTTGGGGAGGGACTTTACTTAATAGCTGGTTCCGGTCTTCACCGCACCAAATACTTCGCAAGGCGCCCTACAACAAAATGCTGCTCCACAGCAGGCGCGTAGAATAGCGGCCCCCTCCTCTGTAGTCAAGATGTAAGTCAAACGCCCGGGAAATTTGAAACGCTTCCATAACATTACGCCGCCCCATAGTCAGTCGGGCAAAACAGCCTCCGTATATGATTTCCATTGAATATCCAGGCCCGGCCGTGGTAATTCTTTATATTGGCCTGTTTCGCAGGCCTTCATACTCATTATTGGAATCAGCCATGCCAAAACCGCCGTTGGAACTGCAAACCACCACGTTATGGGAATACCCGTCCCAGCATTACGGAGACGGAAATCAGGGCGACAAAAACTACATCGGCGCCACGCCGTCCTGGATCATCTGGAACCTTTTACAGCGCTATACCAATCCCAAGGATCTGGTAGTGGACCCCATGGCCGGCAGCGGCACCACCCTGGACGTGGCCAGGGACATCTCCCGCAGGGCGCTGGGCTACGACCTTCAGCCCACCCGCAAGGACATATTCAGGTCCGACGCCCGCAAGCTGCCCCTGGAGAATGAAAAGGCGGATTTTGTCTTCATCGACCCGCCCTACTCCACCCATGTAAAATACTCGGGCCTGCCCGATTGCATCGGCGAGCTTTCCGCTAACGAGCCGGATTACTACAAAGCCATGGAAATAGTGATCAAGGAGATCAACCGGATTTTACGGCCGGACCGGTACATGGCGCTGTACGTTTCCGACTCCTTTGAAAAGGACAAGGCTTTCAACGCCATTGGATTTGAATTGTTCAAGCGGATGCAAAAGTACTTCGATCCCGTGGACATCATCTGCGTGGTTCGGCATAACGCCAAACTGAAAAAAAACAACTGGCGCGCGGCGGCCGCGGAAGGGAATTTTTTCCTGCGCGGATTCAACTATCTGTTCATCATGCACAAGCCCTTGAAAAGCAAAGCGGCGCCCAAGAAATGGGCGCCCGAACGCAGGCCCAGGCAGGAAGTCAAGGATCATGTGGAATCCCGGAAGCCCAGAAGGGATGGGGCCAAACCAGCTTGGGAGAAAAAAAAGGACGGAGATACACCGGCCTGGGAGAAAAAAAGAGACGGGGCCAAACCAGCCTGGCAGGGTAAAAAACAAAAGAAGGATTTTGTGGACGGCCGCGGCAAGTCGCCGGACTTCAAAAGAGGCCGACAGCAGGGTTCTTATAAGGACGAAGATCAGCCTGATTTTTCGGAAAACTCAGGAAGGGGCAAGCCCTACCGCCAGGGCAGGCAAAGCAGGCATTCAGGATCGGACCAGTGGGAGCAGCCGGACAAAAGGCGCAGCGGAGGAGGATTTCAAAAACCCGGCAAGAAAGACGGACCGGAAAGGCCCGGCCCGAAGAAGGGCTCCGGCAAGCCTGCCGCCAAAGGGTCCGGCCCCGGGCGCCCCAAAACCAAACCAGGGAGGAAGCCTAATGCACCGAGGAAAAAAAATCGCCCGTAGACGTCTTGTATTTTTCAGTCTTTTGCTTGTTTTTATTTTACCCGGCTTGACCCCGGCCATGGACCAGCCTGTGCTGTCCAAGGGCCAAACCGTGTATGTGCCTGTATATTCAAATGTTTATTCCGGCCCAAGGGCTAATGTGTTTCAGCTCGCCGCCATGGTGAGCATCCGCAACACCGATCCTAAGGAGTCCATCAAAATCGTTCGTGCGGACTATTACGACAACGAAGGCAAGCTGGTGGAACGCTATTTCCCGGGAGGAAAAAACCTCGCCCCCTTGGCATCCACGCATATTTACATTAAGGAATATGATGAAAAGGGAGGCCCGGGCGCCAATTTCATCATTACCTGGCAGGCGAAGGGACAGGTTAATGAGCCTGTTATTGAAGCCCTGATGCTGGGCCTTAAGGGCGGCCAGGGGATTTCGTTTTTATGCCCGGCGAAGGTCATTGACGTCCAAAATTAAATAAGAAAGAAGATTTGGGTCAGCAATGCAAAGCGAAAAAAAGCCGTCTCCGTTTGCCTTACGCAACGTCAAATTATTTGTGGCCTTTGGAGTCTTTTTCAATTCCCGGTTTTATTACCCGGTTTTTTCCATCCTGTTTTTGGATTTCGGCCTGACATTAAGCCAGTTCGCCATATTGAACGCCATCTGGGCGGCGACCATCGTCATGTGCGAGGTGCCTTCCGGCGCCTTGGCCGACGCATTCGGCAGAAAGCGCCTGCTGGTGCTGGCCGGCGCGCTCATGGTGCTGGAAATGCTTTTGATCGCCTTTTGCCCGCGGGGCAACCCCAACCTGTTGTTTCTGGTTTTTGCAATCAACCGCATGTGCAGCGGCGTGGCCGAGGCTTCGGCCAGCGGCGCGGACGAGGCCATCGCCTACGACACGCTAAAAAAATATGGAGATCCCAACGACTGGGGCGTTATCATGGACTGGCGCATCCGGTTCAAGTCCGTGGGCTTTATCTTCGCCATGATTTTGGGCGGCATCGTCTACGACCCCACTGTGGTGCAGAAAGTCGTTTCGTGGCTGGGTTCGGATATGGTCGTCACCCAGGAAACCACTTTGCGCCTTCCTATCTACATGACCTTGGTCCTGGCCGTGATGACTCTGGCCGTCACCCTGATGATGAAGGAAGAACGGGTGGACGATGGCGGCCAGGGAGAGGACTCCGCTCCGTCGATCAAGGACGCCTTCGCCATTACCTTTCGGGCGGGACGCTGGATTTTGCGCACGCCCTTTGTGCTGACGGTTATTATCGCCGGCCTGCTGTTTGACAGCGTGGCCCGCATGATCGTCACCATGGCCAGCCAGTATTACCGCTTGATCGACGTCCCGGAGGCCCTGTTCGGCTTGATCTGGGCGGGCATTGCCGTCATGGGTTTTTTCGTGCCCCGTCTGGCCAGATACCTTTCCGAAAACAAAACCCCGCTGTTCAACCTGGGCTTTATGGTTGTTGTCGTGCTTATCGGGGTTTCGGGCATGTCCATGTTCATCCCCTGGTGGGGCGTGATTCCGGCCATGCTTTTGTTTGCTAACATGAACGTGCTGGATTTTTTCCTGAGCTTTTACATTAACCGGGCCACCCGGTCGGACAGGCGGGCAACGGTGCTGAGCTTCAAGGGGCTTGCATTGAACCTGGGCTACGGCGCCATCGGCATTCTGTATTCCCTGCTTCTGGCGCGGCTGCGCACCGGACTTTCGGCGGATCAGCCGGGCATGGAGGAACTGGCCCTGAAAAACGCCGTGTTCATTGATTCCATGATTTACTTTGTGGGGTATTTCCTGGTGGGGCTGGCGATTCTGATAATCCTGGGCGCCTGGCTGCTTCGGGGATCCAGGGAGCATAAGGAAATCAGGCCTCAGCAGGAGCTTGGATAAACCCCCAAAAAATAGTCGGACGGAATTTGGCATTGGCTGTACTATGCCTTAATCTCATATTGGTATTTTATAATTAACCCAATCTGTTAAAGGAGTCCGCATATGAATTTTCAGGCCTTGAAATTAGCGTATTTCTCCCCCACGGGAACCACCAGAAAAGTCCTCCAGAGCATCGCCGAAGGCATTGGCGCGGAAAATGTCGAGCACATCGACCTGACCCTGCCGCAATCTGACGACGGAAGCATTACCGCAAAATCCGATGAATTGGTTGTTATGGGCGTCCCTGTTTATGAAGGCAGGGTCGCCAGAGCCGCCATTCCCAGATTGGAGCGTCTGAAAGGCGACAAAACCCCGGCTGTGATCGTCGTCATGTACGGCAATCGGGATTTTGAAGACGCTTTGATCGAACTGAGCGACCTGAGCAAGGAATGGGGCTTTTTGCCCATTGCCGGCGGCGCTTTTATCGGCGAGCATTCTTTCGCCAGCGAAGACAAACCCCTGGCCAACGGACGCCCGGACGCAGAGGACCTGGGAAAGGCCAAGGCCTTCGGCGCCCAGATCCGCGCAAAGATTGACGGCCTGGAAGCGGTTGACGACGCGGCCTTGGTCGAAGTTCCCGGCAATAAACCCTATATCTTTCGCGACAGAAGCGCCTGGGAGCACATTGCCGCCTCCACCATTGAAGAAACCTGCACCCTGTGCGGAGACTGCGTGGACATGTGCCCCATGGGCGCCATCACCATTGAAGACGATGCGGTCAAGACCGACAACATGGCCTGCATCCTGTGCTGCGCCTGCATCAAGGGATGCCCCGTCAACGCGCGGGAGGTGAACAATCCGGACATTGCTAAAATTTTCGGATGGGTGTGCAAGCATTACCAGGAGCGCAGAGAGCCCCAGAGTTTCGTCTGATCAGAACAGCCGCTGTAATTCTGGTTTGAAGTCAACCGGAAAGATGCAAGAAACTCCCTGTTAAAAAGCCAAAGGCGCCCTGACCTGCTCAGGGCGCCTTTCCCATTTCAAAAATCCCGGGCCGTTTCTACTTCAGCACCTCACGCATGATATACAGGCTGTCCGTCAACCCCAGCACGCCGTCCCCATTAACATCCGCATTCCCATAGACAGGCGCGGCGGTTTCCAGCCCGGCGGTCGCCTGGATAGCAAGGATCAGGTCCTCCATGGCAACCAGGCCGTCGTGATTCACGTCTCCGGGCGTAAGATTTATGTACACCACGTAAGTCACGGATGTTCCATCCTGGGCGGTCACAATAAGCTCCTGGCGGGAGATGACGGGATCGGTCAAATCCGACGAATCCCAGGACTGGTATTCATCCCCTGCCGTGAGGGCCGCCAGGAAGTCCGCCAGGGATATTCCGAAAGGAACGTTGACAATGGTCTCGATGGCCGTTCCGCCGGCGCTGACAGTATAAACGGCGCTGGTTATGGTATTATTGGAACTGGGAGGATCCAGGTTGATTGTCACACCGTAATCCTGTGTGGAGGTATCGTACGCGGTGACGGTGTAGGTGATAGGAACCCCGTCCGTAAAATCCTGGGCTGCGCCCGAAGCCGGAGAGACCGAGACGCCCGTTACGGCGATGGTGGGTGTAAGTCCGATGAGGCTTGTCCCATAAGGCGCCGTAAGCGTGACAGACTTGGCGTCTTCGTCAATTTCTCCTATAGCTGATAGAGACTCGATAATGAAAGACGTGATCGATTTCGGAGGAATGGGATAAATGGTTCCGATCTCCCCGTTTTGATAACCGGCTCCGCCGATAGCCAATTTGGTCAGGTCGGAAGTATCGGTTACGGCTTCAATGGCGATTCTGCCGCCGGCTCCGCCCCCGCCGCCGTTGTAGGCGGTGGACCCAGGCCCGCCATTGGCAGTGATGCTTCCCGCGCCCTCCAGGGTATTGGCGTCTATCCATATGCTGCCTCCGGACCCGCCGCCTCCGTCGCCGGAGCCCATGCTCAGCCCGACCGTACCGTTGCATGTTATGGCGCCGTCCAGGGTCAATATCCCCTCAACCGTCAGCTTGATAACGCCGCCCCCAACGCCTCCGGCGGAGGAGTAAAAGGTATTGTAGCCGCCGCCTGACCCCGGCGTCTCTGGAGTTGTCAGTGAACCGTATATACTGCCCCCTGCAGCTCCGGAGCCATCGCCTCCGGTTCCTCCATGGCCTGCGCCGCCGCCTCCCACTCTGAAGCCGTCCGTCGTATTCCCAGTTCCTCCCCCCTGGCCGGATTCAAGCCCTTTGGCGTCGGCTGAAATACCGCCGCCGGACCGGATGTCCAAATTCCCGGTCAGGTGCAAATTCAAGGAGTGATCCAAAGTATTGGTGTTGGCGTTATGGGTTAAAAGGCCTGTATCCAAAATGGTTAGGTTGGTCATGGTGATGGGTGTATCCGGCGTAAGATTTTGAAATTCAAACGTGGAGTTCGCCCCAATGGTCAAATCTGTAAGGTCCTCAAAGGTTCCGTTGGAATAAAAACTGGAGGACGCTAACTCCAAACTCGCCAGATTTGCAATAGTTCCATTATTAATAAACGTAACATTGGTAAGCACGGTGGATGTCGTCAAGGTCACGGCGCCGTTATTGGTGAGAACTCCGCTGGAGTTGCAGTTGATAAAAACGCCTTCTATGCATAAAGCAGTACTCTCCGGCGCCACGTAATATCCATTATTCCGGAGTGTAAAATTATCCAGGGTGAGTGTGGAGGTGAGCACCTGATTGGTGTCGGCCCCAGAGACGCCGTTGTTGTCAATGGTCAGGTCGCCGTACAAGGCCGATGCAGCTTTTGTGAACACGGTTCCCGCCCCGCCGTACTGGACCTCGCTCCACCCGCCGTAGGCCTGCATGCTTACAGACGACGTGTCATGGGTATAATAAACAGCGATCCGGCCTCCGGAACCGCCGCCGCCGCCGTAGTATGCGTCAGAGCCCGGCCCGCCATTGGCCGAGATGCTTCCCTCTCCATCCAGGGTATTTGCGTCTATCCATATGCTGCCTCCGGAACCGCCGCCACCCGCGCCGGACCCCATGCTCAGCCCGACCGTACCGTTGCATGTTATGGCGCCGTCCAGGATAAATATCCCGTCAACCACCAGCTTTATGACACCGCCCCCGGTTCCGCCCGCGGAGGCGTAACTTGTATTATAACCGCCGCCGGATCCTGGAGTCTCAGGAGCCATGAGTGAACCGTACTCACAGCCGCCGGCGGCATTGGATGATCCTTTGCCTCCGGTTCCTCCGTGGCCCCCGCCGCCGCCTCCGGCCCTGAAATCCGCCGTCATGCTTCCCGCGCCGTCTCCCTGTGCGGACGCAAGTCCCTTGGCGTCGGCGGAAATGGCGCCGCCGGACTGGAGATCAAGATTCCCGGTCACATGCAAATTCAGGGAATTGTCCAAGGCCCCGGAATTAGCTTCATGAGTCAAAACGCCCGCATCCAGAATCGTAACATTGGTCATGGTGATGGATTTACCGGGTGTGAGGTTTTGAAACTCAAACGTGGAGTCTGCTCCTATGATCAAATCCGTAAGATCCCCCATGGCTCCATTCTGATAAATATTGGATGAGCTCAGGGTCAAATTCGCCAGATCATTTATGGATCCGTTATTATACAATGTGATGTTGGTGAATGTTGAGGTCCCTGGCAATGACAGGGTTCCGTGGTTGGTTATGGATGCATTGGTTGTAGAGTTGATAAAACCGGACAGTATGTTCAGTTCACAGCCGGCCGGCGCCGCGAAATGTCCATTATTTCTTAGAGTGAGATTATCCAATGTTAGCGTGGAGGTGGGCACCTGACTGGTGTCGGCCCCGGAGACGCCGTTGTTGTCAATGATCAGGTCGCCATACAAGGCCGATGCGGCTTTTGTGAACACGGTTCCCGCCCCGCCATACTGGACTTCGCTCCATCCGCCAAAGGCCTGCATGACCGTTGTGGAATTGTCCGTATTATAATAGACGGCTATCCTGCCTCCCGCCCCGCCGCCTGCGCCGTAGTAGACGTCAGACCCAGCCCCCCCATTAGCCGTTATGCTTCCCGCGCCTTCCAGGGTATTGGCGTCTATCCAGATGCTGCCTCCGGACCCGCCGCCCCCGGAACCGGAGCTCATGCTGAGTCCATTGCCGCCGTTGCAGGTTATCACGCCGTCCACGGTCAATATTCCGCCGACCGCTAATTTAATAACGCCGCCCCCGGGACCGCCTTCAGAGGCCGACGCCGTATGAAAACCGCCGCCGGATCCAGGCGTCTCAGGGGTTTTAAGCGAACCGTAAACACTACCGCCGGCGGCTGAAGGTCCTTGGCCTCCGTTTCCGCCGTGGCCCGCCCCCCCTCCTCCGGATCGCCATCCATCCGTCATGCTTCCCGCGCCCTCTCCCTGGCCGGAAGCGAACCCTTTGCCGTTGGCGGAAATGCTTCCGCCGGATTCAATGGTGAGATTGGCGGCTGTCAGGCTGGATAGGTTCCCCTCAATGGAGCCGCCGGACTCGATGGTCACATCCCCGTCCATGTGGATGAAAAAACTCTCTCCGGCATTGGTGGTCAGGCTGCCCCTGTCGGCTATAATCAAGTCACCGGTTCCGGAAATGACCTCGCCGTTTGCCATGAGTTGCGTCGAAGAGATAACGCAGGTTCCGTTCAAATCGCCGGAATCGCATGTAAACGCAAAGGACGCTCCGGGAGATGCCGTGCAAGCCAGGAAAACCATTGCAGCAACACTCCAAAAACACAGTCTGCTTACAAGTTTCGATGTCATCGCCATTGTATATAAACCACTGAAAGTTATTTGTTTTTTAGTAGTATTGCAAAACATTTGAATTAGGTCAAAAATTATTGTGCTTGGTTGTAAGGCATCCCTTCTTTTAATTCAAATGGCGAAAAAACAGAGGCCCCTTCAAAATAAAGGACAAAGGTAAGTATTCCAATTGAAGACAATATATTGTATGTCTTTATAACATGGTGCATCTTGGCGCTGAGGCCGAATTCTCAGGGATAATAAAGCAGCCGATGCTTAAGTGAAAAGGAAGCGGAAATGGGCGTGCGAATAGCCATAGTTGATGACGAAGCCACGGTTTGCAAGCGTCTTACGAGCGTTCTGGAAGTGGAAGGCTTTGAAACTGAGGCCTTTCAGACCGCCAAACCCTTTCTGGACCGCATGGGCAGGCGGGCCTTTGACGTGGTTTTTCTCGACCTGTCCCTCCCGGACATGAACGGCATGCAGGTTTTGTCTCAACTCAAGGCCGGCTGCGAGGACGTGGAAATCATCATCATCACCGGGCAGGGAACCATCGAGTCCGCTGTGTAAGCCATGAAGCTCGGCGCCTTCCATTACGTATCCAAACCGTTCCGGCTGCATGACGTGCGATCCCTGGCCAAGGCGGCCAGCGAAAAAATCCAGCTTCGGCGGGAAAATAAAAGCCTGCGGGCCGCTTTGGTCGGCTCGGATTTCATCTCCGGGTTTATCGGCGCCAGCCCCAGGATGCAGACGGTTTTCGCCACCATCAAGAAAGTTGCGGCCGTGGACTGCAACGTGCTGCTGCAGGCGGAGACCGGAACCGGCAAGGAAATGGCCGCCCGGGCCATTCACAAACTGAGCCCGAGAAAAGACGCTCCTTTTGTATCCTTCAACTGCGGAGGATTTACCGAAGAGCTGATCTCCTCCGAACTTTTCGGGCACGAAAAAGGAGCTTTTACCGGCGCAACGGCAACCAAAATCGGTCTGTTTGAATCCGCCGACGGCGGCACGGTGTTTCTGGATGAAATAGGCGAGATGCCCCTATCCATGCAAGTGCGCCTGCTGACCGTTTTGCAGGACAAACGCATCCTGAGGGTGGGCGGCGCCCGGCCCATTGAGCTGAACGTCCGCATCATCGCCGCCACTAACAAAGACCTGAAGCGCGCCGTGGAAAAAGGGGAATTCAGAGAGGATCTCTTTTACAGGATCAATGTTGTGGAAATCAACCTGCCCAAACTGGAGGAGAGGCTGGACGACATCCCCCTTCTCGTCTCTCATTTCATCGAAAAATTCAATCAGGCTTTTGGCAAAAAAATCAAAAAGATATCCCCTTCCGCCTTGTCCATCCTCATGGGGTACAGCTTTCCCGGAAACGTGCGCGAGCTGGAAAATATCATACAAAGGGCCGTGGCTCTGGCGGAAAAGGACTCCATCCAAATTCAGGATCTGCCGCCGGACTTGCAGGAACTGGAATTTTCGGGCATGAAGGGCGAGGGACTGCTCACCCTGGCTGAAATGGAAAAACAGCACATCGCCCGCGTTTTGTCCGTGGCAGGCTCCAACATCGGGCTGGCGTGCAACATCCTCGGGCTTCCCCGCACCACCTTATGGCGGCGGATGCGCAAGTACAATCTGAGTAAGGAGGAATGAACGCTGCTAACCAAGTTTTCAATGTGGAACAAGCCCTAAGCCTTATAACATCTTGAATTTTATAAAATATCCAAAAATCACAAAATACCTTCCCTTTCTTGTTTCAAAATGGAACCAAAATCCGCCGCCTCAGCCCGCAATTCTGACGTTTTTCCGGATTTTCCATCTTTTAAGCGCCTCGAACAAAATATTTTTCCGCGCTTGAGGCGCCGCCTTCAACGCTGGGGTGTTCTCTTTTTAACCTGCTGGTATTATTAACTTTATCCATCTTCATCTTTTTCTCAAAAATAGAGTCCTTTTTCGAAAAGCAACGCCCAGGCCTCCTTCACTTACAGCATGGTGGCGCCCTAATTGCCATTTAGCGGGGAGCAGGTGGAAAACGGGAGAAATGGTCAGCCATGAAAAAGGTATTGGTTGGAATGGATTCTAGGACAGAGAACTTTTGGCCCTTCATTTACGCCGTGAATCTGGCGAAGCGCGTGCAGATGAAACTCTATGTGCTGCTTGTCATGAGTCCCCAAAAATCCTCCTCCGAAAGCGAAAAAGGCCCGAAAGGCGGTTCTTCCTTCCGCAAACGCCTGGAAACCCTGATTTCCGACGGGCGCTCCATGGGAATTTCCATCGAATATTACATAGCCAACGGCTCCTTCAAGGAAGAGCTGATGGGCTTGATTCAGGATCAGAAGATATCGCTGTTGGTGCTCGGGGCTCCTCCGGCCGGGACCAGGGGCGATTTGGAAAAGATGGACAGCCTATTGGAGGAGATCAAGTTCCGGACGTCGTGCCGGATTGAGGTTGTTCATCCCAGAAACCCAGCCCAAGAAGAGATAAGGAACGGATAATGCCACACTTGTACTTACCAATTGCCGGGAACAGCATCAATGTGCTGGTGATCTTCGCCGTGGGGGGAGGAGTAGGCCTTCTTTCAGGCATTTTTGGAGTCGGCGGGGGATTTTTAATGACCCCGCTGCTTATCATGCTCGGAATCCCGCCTACAGTGGCGGCGGCTTCCGACTCCAACCAGATCGTAGGCGCCTCCACGTCCGGGACCCTGGCCCATTACAGATTGGGCAACGTGGATTTTAAAATGGGCATCCTCCTTTTGTTGGGAGGCGTGGTAGGCGGGACGCTGGGCGTCCAGTTGATCAAAATCCTGCGGGCTTCAGGCAACGCCGACTTTCTGATCAACATTACCTATGTGGTCATGCTGGGCTTTGTGGGCGGCTACATGTTTTTCGAAAGTCTTCAGGGGCTGAGAAAAAAGGAAGCGGCGGCTCCTCCGCCGGAGCCCAAAAACAACGCCTATGCCAGGATGATGGAAAGCCTCCCCTGGCAGACCAATTTCGAAAAATCCGGAATCCGGGTTTCTTTGATGCTGCCTTTGTTTTTGGGAACCATGGTGGGGGTTTTGGCCGCCATCATGGGCGTGGGCGGAGGCTTCATCATGGTGCCGGTCATGGTTTATCTGCTTCGGATGCCCATGCACGTGGTGGTTGGCACCACGCTATTTCAAATTTTGTTCACGTGCATCAACGTCACTATCATGCAGGCTTCCACCAACCACACCGTGGATTTCGTCCTGGCGGTGATCCTGCTGGCGGGCTCCACCATCGGAGCGCAATTCGGGGCCAAAATCAGCCGGAAAATGGGCGGCGACCAGTTGAAGATTCTGCTGGCCGTCCTGGTGCTGCTGGTCATGTTTAAAATGTTGTTTCACCTTTTATTCCCGCCTGAAATCATGTTAGCGTATATGGGAGGGCACTGATTATGCGTAATAAAATCCTGCCGGCGATCGGCCTGGCCCTCGTAATGCTTCTTGTCTGCGCTGCGTCCGGCGCAGCTCAGACCTCATCATCCATCCATCTGGAGCCGGGTACGGTATCCATCGGCGCCATGTACAACGGCGCGCAAGTCACGATTACAGGAACGATTCCCGCCTCGGCCCAGGTGCTTGTGGAAGTCAAGGGGGAGCGCAACAACGTGGTCCTTTCCAAAAAAGGCAAAGCCTTTGGCCTGTTGTGGATGAACACGGGCGAAGTCTCCCTGGAAAACGCCCCCAAAGTGTACATGCTCAATCTGCCCGAGGCCTATTCCGCAGAGGAAGACGGCGGCGATGACGCACTAACCAGCCTGGGCGTGGGTTTTGAAAAGCTGGCCGGGGAGGTTTCCATTGAGTCTTCCGACGGCGACGCAAACGACAAAGCCCTGTTCGAGGAATTTGTGAAGCTAAAAAAGAAGGAAGGGCTCTACGCCCTCAATAATAATGCGGTGAAGTACACGGGCGAGAAAAAAGGCGTCCGTTCGTTCTCCTGCAATATTTTTCTGCCGCCGCGTATGAAGCAGGGGGATTACGTGGTTACGGCGGTGGTTATTAAGGACGGAAAAGTGGTTGAAAGGGATGACAGGCCCCTTGAAATCAAGCGGGTCGGGATTCCCGAGTTTATGGCGAAAGTCGCATACGAGCACGGCGCTCTTTATGGAATTATCGCCTCGGTCATCGCCATTATGGCGGGGCTTGGCATGGGGCTGATTTTCGGCGGCGATGGCGGAAGCCACTAATCCATAAGTCGATCCGCCTGCCCAGGCTTGTTGAACAGCCGGGCAGGCGGATTGGCGCCCTAAGGAAAAGAATTATGGAAGGTTTTTTTAAAAAAGGACTGTTTTTCAAACGGAGCGGATCCAACGCCGCTCGCGACGGGCAGAATCCGGCCAAACGTCCTTTTTCAAAAACCTTTGATATCTTTCAAAAAACGCTCAATCTGAACAATCAGGCCCTGGAGGCCATTGCCATGCTCGGAGACGTCCTGAGCGGGGACTACATCTTTGACCAGCACTTCATAGAAGTGAAGAGCCGTGAACTGGCGGAAACCGTGTATCAGCTCATAGCCAGCCTGAACACGTTGTCCCCCAAGTTTCAGGGCTTGTATGAAGTGTTCCAGCGGATCAATGATGAAATCGAGCAGGAGCTTTCGGGCAGGTTGGTGATCCCCAAATCCGATTATGTCATGCCTTATTCCGCGGCAAGCCGGGATTTTCAGGACGTTGTCGGAGCCAAAAACGCCAATCTGGCTGAAGTGGCCAATGCATTGGGGCTTAAAACGCCTCCGGGCTTTGTGGCTACCACCCGCGCTTTCGGTGCGTTCATGGATCACAACGATCTTTGGGAAAAAACCGAGGCGCTGACAGGGGCCTGGAAGGCCGGGGAGATTTCCCTGGAGGAGGCGTCCGAAAAAATCCAGTCCATGATCCTGGACGCGGAGGTTCCCAAAGAGGTTCGGAAGGAAATCCAGCAGGCCGTGGGCAAGCTGGAGCGGGAGCAAGGCTTTAAAAACCTCTATTTCGCCGTTCGCTCAAGCGCAGGAGGCGAAGACGGGGAGCACAGCTTTGCAGGCCTGCACTTAAGCGTGCTGAACACGCCTCCTGAAGAGTTGCTGGACGCTTACAAGCGAGTGATCGCCAGCCTGTATTCCGGGGCGGTCATGGAATACCGCAAAGACAAAGGTTTTCTGGAAAGCGAAGCGGTTATGGCCGTGGGATGCCTGGTCATGGTGGACGCCCAGGCGAGCGGCGTGGTCTATACCATGGACCCCATGAACCCCGATAGCGGCAAGATGGTGATCTCTTCCGCCAGGGGGCTGGGCGCATCGGTTGTCTCCGGCGACGTCTCGGGGGACAGGCATCTGGTCTCCCGCACGGGTCCTTTCACCATTGAGACGGTGCAGACGGAGACCCAAAAGAAACTTTTGTCCCCAAAGCCGAACGGCGGCGTCGACTTTACCCCTGTGGAGGAAGCCCTGCAAGGCAAACAGGCCCTCAGCCGGGAGCAGTTGCAGACATTGGCGGAAGCCGCCCTTCAAATAGAGCGGCATTTTAAAAGACCGCTGGACATTGAATACGCTTTTGACAAAGAGGGCGAAATGTACATCCTGCAAGCGCGGCCGTTAAGGCTGCAGACGGAGTGCATCTTGCTGGCAAGGGATTTGCCCGCCCTTTTATCCGATTACAAAATCATCTTCAAGGACCAGGGAACCGTGGCCCAGCGCGGAGTGGGCGCAGGCAAGGTGTTCCTGGCGACGCAACGCGATGAAGATTTAGACGACTTTCCCTCCGGCGCAATCCTTGTGGCAAGACACACATCCCCTCGTTTTGCCAAGATTATTCGCAAGGCGAGCGCCATCCTAACTGATGTAGGTTCGCCTACAGGCCACCTGGCTACCATCGCCCGAGAGTTCCGAGTCCCTGCCATTGTGGGAAGCCAGGTGGCCACCAGCCTACTCAAACACGGCCAGGAAATTACAGTGGATGCGGAAGGAAACATCATCTACGACGGAATAGTCAAGGAGTTGGAGACATACAACCTGTGCGAGGAGCATATTGAAGAAAGCCATGAGTACAGGCTGCTTCGCCGCATATTGAAAAAGGTCGCCCCTTTGAATCTGGTAGACCCGCATTCCAGGAGCTTTTCGCCCCAGGGCGCCCGGACTTTCCACGATATCACCCGGTTCGTGCACGAAAAGGCGGTGGAGGAGTTGATCAACCTTCAAAACGTCCACCGCCACGATCCGGACACGGTTTCGGGAAAGCTGAAAATCCCGGTTCCTTTGGATCTTGTACTGATAGACATCGGCCATGGGCTTGCAAAGCGAGAGAACAAGCGGGTTATCACCATAGACGACATTCAGTCCTTGCCCATGAAGAGTTTTTTAGACGGCCTGATCAAGCCCGGCGCATGGAGCACGGCCCCTGCGAACGTGGATTTCAGCAGTTTTATGTCCAGCCTGACCCGCACCTTCGCTTCCGGCCTTTCCAGCCCGGACATGGTCGGCCAGAACCTGGCCGTCATATCGGACAACTACGCGAATATCAGCCTGAGGCTCGGCTATCATTTCAACATGATCGACTCCTATATCGGCGACAATCAAAACAGCAACTACGCCTACTTTCGGTTTATGGGCGGGGTTACGGACACAACCAGACGCTCCCGAAGAGCCCGCTTTTTAGCGGAACTGCTGAGCATTGGGGATTTTCGGGTGGAAATCCGGGGGGATCTGGTGGTGGCGCGTCTGAAAAAGCTGCCCAGCGCGGTCATGCAGGGGAAATTGTATTTTCTGGGAGTCCTGGTGGCATACGCAAGGCAGCTGGACGTGCAGATGACCAGTGACAGCCATGTAAGCATGTACGTTGATATGTTTAGAAATTTGATGCAGTCCAACGCAGCATAGGACAAGGAGCGCCCGCCATGGAACAAAAACCCTTACGCATCCTGATACTGGATGACGAACCCATCGTGTGCAAACGTTTGCAGCCCGCCTTGGAAAAAAACGGTTACGAGGTGGAGATTTTCACTTCCAGCATGGAGGCTGTGCAGCGTTTTCGCAAGGCCCAATTCGACATCGTGGTCACGGACTTGAAAATGAAGGAACTGGACGGCCTGCAGTTTCTTACAGAGGTGAAGGAAAGCTCTCCCAACACCGAGGTGATAGTAATTACCGGGTTCGCCACCATGGAAACCGCCAAGGAGTCTTTCCGCAAAGGAGGGTTTGATTTTCTTTCCAAACCTTTCAAAATCGGGGAGATGCTGGAAGTGATCAAAAGAGCGGAGGCGAAAGTCAGGCAGCGCCAGGCCGAATCGCCTTCGCAGGAAGGGTAAGAGAGGTGAACCGTTATGATTAATGCACTGGTAGCAATAGACCTGGACCTGGGATCGAGCCTCGCCATCCGATATGCGGAGAGCATTTCCGACCTGATAGACATGACCGTCCAGAGCGTCCACGTGGTGGTCCCGGATAAAAGCGGGCCCGAGCCTGGCATGGGGTGGGTGCGCAAGACCTGGGAAACCGCCATGAAAAACACGGACCGGGAGGACATCGAGAGGTTTCTTGAGTTGGAAAACGCGGTTCGCCCCAGGTTCTTTAAGCCGAAAATTTTATTAGGCGATCGGCAGGAGGAGCTGCTTCACGAGCTTCAGGCGGGAGACTACGACCTGTTCATCGAAGGCGCCCTGCCCACGTTCAATCCGGCCGACTTTAACGCCTTGGTCAATTCGCGCCTGTACAAGCAGATGCCCTGCTCTGCGGCCATGATCGTTAAGAACCTGGTCTCTCCGCAGAAGGCGGCCTTGCTTCTGGCCGATGACATTGATTATTCGCCCCTGGTTTCCTCTTTTCTTTCCGTGTTTAACAAACCGGTGATGGAACTGGACGTCTATTACTGCCGGTTTGGTAAAGGTTCGGATTTGGAAGTGGTAAACCAGGCGCCGGACTCTCCGTTGTTCGCCAAGGCGGCGGACAAACTGAAAGAGGCCGGCTGGGAGCCCAAGGCATGCCGTGAAATCACCGGTTCTCCGAAAGAAATTTCGGAAGCGCTGCGAGAATACAGCCTGGCCGCGTCGGCTTTAAAGCATTCGACCACCAAAAAGAATCCCATGGCGGAAACTCTGGCCAGGGTGCTGTCCTCCGTCCTGCTCTGCTGGGGATAGGTTGCAAATAACGCTTAAATATTTTAAAAATCCGGGAGGCTATCATGAGAATATTAGTGGCCCTGAACGGCAGTCCATCCAGCATACACATGGTTCGCGAAGCAGCCCAGTTGGCCCGGAACACCTGGGCGGACGTCACGCTTTTGGGAATAACGCCCGTGGACTCCTCGCTTGCAAACCATAATGGCGGAGAGCCTCCCAGGGGGTTCCGTCAGGTTATGGAAGGCTTTCTGCACGATTTCCTGGAAATGGTGAACGACCCGGAATCCCCCTATCCTCAAAGCCTGACCGAATACAAATGGAAGGATGCGGAGAAGGGCGCCTGGGACCTGGATTGCCAGCAACCTGCTCCGGGGAAAAAGCAATTGAACCTGCGCATGCGGGCCGGAAACGCCGCCAAGATCATCCTGGCTCACGCCCAGGCCCTGGAAAGCGACATCATTGTAATCGGATGCGGCAAAGGGGTGGGCTGCACCTGGGACGGATCCCTGGAAGTGCCCCGCACTATCGTAAACAATGCGTCCTGCTCGGTCTTCGCCGTCAAGGAGGAAAAGCAGCCTCGCATGGTGGTTTGCTGCCTGGACAACGATAACGTGAGCCAGGCCTCTTTGGAATTGGTCAACCAGCTTGTTACCATCTATCACGCGGAGTTGGGCCTGGTGGGCGTCACCGGCGCGGAAGGTCTGAAAGAAGAAGTGGACCGCAAGATGGGCCAGTTGTTAGATTATTACGCCGGGAGCGACATCCGGGCTTGGGTCCAGTTGGTTGAGGCGTCCTCCCTGGAGTCTTACATCGCCCAGGCCGCCCAAAAGGACCTGGTGGCCTTGTGGATGGGCAAGCAGTCTTTTCTGGACAAAATCTTCTTTAGACAGCGCCTTGGCAAGCTGATAGAAACGGCTCAGTCTTCGGTGTTGATCCTTAGGTAATGTATCAAAATAGCGCCCTAACAGGCTTTCAAACCTAAAACAGCGCATGGGTACTTATGTCGAACAAGGACGAACAAGCATCCTTTGATCCGGTGATTGCGCCTTCGAGCCGTTCCGTGGCCGATTCCATCACGGCCATTGAAAAGGCTCTTTCGGAAAGGCCTAAATTGAGCATTCGTATTCGCATCACCATGGCTTTTACCATTGCGTTCCTGTTCTCGTTCGCAATCGCCATATCCTCCATTGTGTTCATATCACGCCTGAACGCCAACCAGGAGCACCTGGACCGGGTCGGCGCCCTGGTTTTCAACATAGAGCAAGCCCGCCGGCACGAAAAAAACTTTTTCCTATACGGCGCCAAGACGGACATCTTTGACGCTCTCGCCAGCATCCAACTGGCGACGGAAGCGTTTCACGGCAAGGCGCAGGGAATCAGGCCCCTGGTGAGCGAGGACATCTTCACTCAGGTGGAAGCGGAGCTGAAGGAATACTCGGCTTTGCTGACCGAAATAAGCCATGCGCCCGCAATGCCGACGGCGCAGGAGGACGGCGACAAAGGATTGGAGGCCAGGGTGCGCGTGGCCGGGCATCAGGTTATGACCCACGCCACGGACCTTATGAATCAGGCCCACCTCAAAGTCCGGGCCATGGCGCATATGTTCATGGTCGCCGCTATTTTCATCATCATCCTGAATCTCATCGTGATGATTTGGGTGGCCACGGAAATGGCGCGCCAGATCCTGCAGCCTTTGGGAAGGTTTGTGGGATATGCGGAAAGAATCGGCGCCGGGGATTTTCGTCCGGTCACGCCCCAGCGGAAGTATCGGGACGAATTTTCCAACCTGGCCATCGCCATCAACAGCATGGTGCGGGAGCTTTTGGAGAAGCACGAAGAGCTTCTGCAATCCCGCAAAATGGCCGCCGTGGGCACTCTGACCTCGGGCATCGCCCATGAGTTGAACAATCCCCTGAACAACATAAGCCTGACCACGGAAACCCTGTTGGAAGGGATGGAGGATTACACCCGGGAAGAAGCCCTGGAAATGCTGAGGGATATCTTTCTCCAGGTGGAGCGGGCCAGCGGCACGGTGAAAAACCTCCTGGATTTCACCCGCAAGGATCAGGCGAGATTCGAACCCGTGGACCTGGGCGAGGTTGTGGAGTCCAGCTTTCAACTGGTGGAAAACGAATGCTCCCTGAACGAGGTGGAGACGCAAAACCTCATCGACATCGGCCTGCCGAAAGCCCGCGCCAATTTTAGAAACCTTCAGCAAGTCCTGTTGAATATGTTCCTGAACGCCATCCACGCCATGCCCGAAGGCGGCAAGATCGATGTGGAATCCCATCTGGAAGGCGATTGGCTGAAAATGGATATCGCCGATACCGGCAGCGGCATCGAGAAAAAAAACCTGGAACGCATTTTCGATCCCTTCTTCACCACAAAGGAAGTGGGCCGGGGCACCGGCCTGGGCCTTTCCGTCAGTTACGGGATCATCGAGAAAATGGGCGGCAGAATTACCGTCGCCAGCGAAGTGGGCGAAGGCACGACCTTTTCCATTTTCCTGCCCGTCTGGGAGGAAGATGCTTTGGATCACGATGCGCACGAGCATTAGTTGGAAGGGGTCGCCGAACCGACCATCATTGGAATTTGATTTTTTATTTGTATGCAGCTTTGAGCAATAGAATGGGGACGCCCGGGAATATTGCCCCGTATTCCACGGACGCCCCCCTGGGTTTATCTTCCGACAGGAGTCAAACCCAATTCGATTTTTTTATTCTTTCAAAATCCTGCCCATTTCAAACAGGATGTCCTGTTTCCGTATGATGCCCAGAACCTCTCCCTGGTCCGTCACGGCCAGTCTGCCGGTTTCATTTTGAAGCATGGAATACACGGCCTCCATGAGATTGGCGTCGGCGTCTATGGTGAGCGGCGCCGGGCTCATGATATCCTTCAGGCGCGTGTTGGCGTTTTGCGCCAGTTGGGCGCATAGAATGCCTCTCCAGAACATGGGGGAATACTGGATGCTGTCCGCCGTGGACGGCTTGGGGGCCGAAAGATAGGCGGGCACCACCGCGTTAAAGATGTCCTCTATGGCCAGCACGCCCAGCATCTTTCCGGAGGAGGACAAGACCAGCAGGGAATTGTGCCCCGACTCCGTCAGGCTGGAGGTGTTGTCCCGGCCCAGGTAGGACTGTTTCAGCGTAGCCACGGCGTCTTTCAGGGTGGCGTTTTCCGCCAGGGTGCTGTAGGCGCTGATGGGGATCATGACGTCCCGCACCAGCTTTTCGGAGTCTCCGTTTCCCGCGTCATGCCCGCTTTGCCGATATGCGTCGGTAATGCGGGAGGCCAGCAGATCCATGGAGCAGGGCTTGGACAGGTAGTCGAAGGCGCCCTGATCCTTGGCTCTTTCCGCCGACGGCAGGGCGCCGTGGCCGGTCAGCATGATCACCGGAGTATCCGGGCTGATTTTTTTGATTTCCTTCAAAACCTCATGGCCGCTGATTCCCGGCATTTTAATGTCCAGGATCACCACATCAGGCTTTTCCTTGATCATAGTCAGGGCCTGCTCTCCGGTGGCGGCCGCCAAGGTTTCAAAGCCTCGTTTATCCAGGATCCTTTTCGTAGTGGCCCGAAATTGATCCTCGTCATCCACCAGCAGGACTTTTATGGACTCGTTCATATATTTCCTCCCGCGCAGGCCGGAAGATTATCCGGGCCTGCGCCAAAAAAGGGCGATTTCGCCGTGGGCGATTTCCTCTATTTTCACCAGGCTTTTTTCAAACCCCTTTCAAACCTGCTATGGCAAGCATGAGGGACCAGAAAAAAACATTGGTCGTCACAAAGGCGGCCAACGCCGCCAGGATTGATTTCAGCCAGGATATTTTACACGCCTTGACCGTTCCAAGAATAATCAAGATCCATCTCCAGGGTTCGGTAAACCACACAAACAAAGGAATCCAGGCGGCCAGCATGGTCACGCCGGAAGCATAGGCGTGTACGGCCATGACGGCTCTGAATTTGACTGTCCGTCCCGTGAACATGGTCATGAACAGGAAGCATACCGCGGCGGAAACCATGGGCATAAACAAGGCGTTAATAAAATACACGCCCGCCATGATCGCGTAATCATGGGCTATACAGGTGAGGCTGGCGCCTGTAAAAAACAGGGCGCTGGCCAGCAGAAATCCCAAGGGTTTGGTTATGGGCGCATCTTCGTCCAGGGATTCAAAAAATACCCCCGGCCTGCTTAACACCCCGGTCAGGGCTTGAAAGTAGCCGATAATTCCCGAGTTATTAGGTCTTGCTTTTTCCGCCAAATCCATAATTTCCGTCTTCCTTTGCTGATAGGGGGTTTACAAAACGCCCAATCTGCCCAGAACTCCCAGGAGCAGCATGACTCCTGTGAGCACAAAGAAGATGAGCCTTTCCGTATCCCGGTCAAAGTAGGTCCGTCCTTTTTCGTGGACAAACCGCTTGGCATTGTCGTCTCTGACCTTTCCTTCAAATGGATGCATGCGCATTTCCTCCTTGGCTGAATGTTTTTCCCGGCGGCCTTAGAAAGCCGGCAAGCCGGAGAACCCCCTGAAGCACCAGTAAACCGAAACTAATAGGATCACCACGATGTTGGCGACGAACCACATGGGGAGTCCCACCCGCAGGTAGTCCTTGGGCTCCAGGTATCCGCCCGCGTAAACAATGGCGTTGGGCGGAGTGCCGATGATCAGGCAGTAGGCGAAGGACGAAGCCATTGCCGTACCCATGGCCATAAAAGGCAGATACGTGGTGCCGGGATGGACCAGGCCGGCCATATTCAGGGAGATGGGGCCCACTGCCGCTGCAGCCGGGCCGTCCGCCATGAGGTTGGTGAGCACCGCAGTGAGGCCGTTGTTCACAAGCATCAGAGGCAGGCCCGAGTCCATGCCCAGAGGCGCCAGGGCGTCCAGGATGCTCCTGGCCATCCAGTAAGCGGCGCCCGTGCTGTCCAGAGTGCGGCCGAAGATGATGGCGCCGGCGTACAGCCACACAACGCCCCAGTCAACGCGTTCCTGATAGTCGCGCCAGTTGCACACACCGGTAAGCAGGTAGGCCACGGCGCCGGCCACGGCGATGACGCCGATGCCCAAACGGACGGGATAGATGCCCATGTCGAAAAAGGCCTTTTCCGTAAACCAGCCGAAGACCATGACCACAAAAATCACGAAGGCCCAGATTTGCTTGGAGTTCCACTTGCCCATTTTGTTTATTTCGCGGGACAACTGATCCATGGCGGGCGCCAGGGAGTGAATTTGGGGCTTAAACCGCCAGTTGACCATGAACCAGGTGATGGGGATCATGATGATCAAAAAGGGAAAGCAGTAGGTGACCCACTGGAAGTATCCGATGTCCATGCCGAACATATCGTTCAGATAGGTCATCATGATAACGTTCCTTGCGCCGCCCGAAGGAGCGCCGGGGCCGCCGATGTTGCACGCCATGGCGATGGCGATCATGAGCAGCTTGGCCAGTTCCTTGTCTTCAGGAACCTCTTTGCTCAGGCTGTTTTGATATAAAAGGATGCCGATGGGCAAGAACATGGCGGCCAGGGCGTGGTCGGAAATAAAGGCTGCCAAGGGGGTAATGATGACGAAGAAAATCAGGGTGACCCACTTGACGTTTGGCACGGCCAGCTTCTTGAACATCATGAGGCACACCCTTTTGTCCACCCCGGTTTTTACAAACGCGGCGGCGAACATAAGGCTGCCCATGATAAACCAGCAGGCGTCGCTCCAATAAAGCCCGGCCACGTCGTTGCGGGACACCACCCCGGTAAACACCAGTATGAGGCCGATGCAGAAGGCAACGCCCGGCAACGGAATGCACTCCGTCAGGAAGCAGAACACCACGAAAGCCATCATGGCTATGGCCACCTTGATGTGCCAGGCGCCCTTGTCCGCAGCGGCTTTGTCCTTGCCGGTCAGCTCCTCGTATTTCAGGTCGTGCTTTCGGAGTTTCAGGGCGTCCTGCATCATTTTCCCGAAGGCCTCGGCGGACAGATTATTCTCGACATAGGCCTGGGCTTTGTCAAAATTGGCCTGCGTGGCCTCAATGTCGTATTTGGAACACCATTTCATGTTGCGTTTCATAAAGCGGTCTTTAGTCAACGCGCCCATGCGCAGGTTCTGTTCCATCATCTTGGCCAGCAAAAGCTGCCATTGATCGGCATCGGCGCTGGTTTCGCCGAAAAGTTCTTGAGTGATAGAGTTAACGACGACTTTGGTCCCCACCTTGTATTCGGCTCCCACGTCTTTCATTCCGTAAGGCGTAGGCAGGATGAGGATGACGAAAAATAAAATCACCGGAATGCTGAACAATTTCCAATCGACGAACTTGTCGTAGCCGGTGGCCTTTCCCTTTTTTGTGTCTGACATGGCGATCTCCTGAACTTTATTGGACGGCCTGGAGGCAGGCGCCTACTCCGCCTTTTGCCTGAGTATTTCCCTGGGAGACTTGACGTATGACCGGGCCTGGGCCATGGAAATCCGCTCCTCAATTCCCTTGCGCCTCCTAAAGGCTTCTTCCACCCTGCCCAACAGATCGTTGATGTCGCACGGCTTCATGACGTAATCAGATGCCCCGGATTTCATGCCGTCCACCGCATCCTCCACGGTGGCATGCCCGGTCAGCATGATCACCTCCGTAAGCGGGTAAAGGGTTTTGATTTTTTTGAGCGTTTCCAGACCGTCCATGCCGGGCATTTTTACATCCAGAACAACCACGTGGACGGTGTGCATGCCTAGCAATTCCAAAGATTCTTCCCCGCTGGAGGCGGTGAGCGCTTCGTATCCCGCCTTGGTGAGGAGTTTTTTCGTGGTTTCCAGAAATCTTTCCTCATCATCCACCAGCATCAGTTTTAATTTCTCCATCCCTTGCTCCTTTCCCGGATGGCCGGTCATTACGACGTGCAATTCGGCCAGCCATTTTTGGTCATCCCGCCGCCGGCAGGGTAATCACGAATTCGGTTCCCACGCCCGGCTCGCTGTTAACGGTTATATTCCCACCCATTTTTTCAATAATTCCGTAGCAAATGGACAACCCAAGGCCAGTCCCTTTGCCCACGGGTTTGGTCGAGAAAAAGGGCGTAAAAATCTTTTCCATATTTTCCTGAGAAATGCCGCCGCCGTTATCCTTAACCCGGATGACCGCCTTATCGCCTTCCCGGTTGCAGTCCAGCTTCAACTCTCCGCCGCCTGCGGTTCCGTGCCTGTCCACCATGGCGTAGATAGCGTTGTTAATCAGGTTGAGCAGCACTTGTTGAAGCTGTGCCGGATCGGCGTTAACCCGTATTGGGGGGGGCTCGGTTTGGAGGGATAGGGCAACGCCGTCCAGCTCAGCCTTTCGGGCGATCATGTGCGTCACTTCGGGGAGGGTTTCGCACAGATCAATTGTCTGGGGAGTCAAATCTTTTTGCCGGGCGAATTTTAATATGGCGCTTGTGATGGATGCGCACCGGTCCACCTGCTTTTTGATTTGCTCCAAGGAGTCTTCCATATCCCTGGAGTCCTCGGATTCCTGCAACTCGCCGCGTTTTTTCAGGTCGGGGATTATAGTGTCGATAAGCGCGCTTTCCGCCCTGATAATCTGTAAGGGGTTGTTGATCTCGTGGGCGAACCCGGAAGACATCTCGCCAATCTCGGCAAGCCTCCCGGCCACCACCAATTGCTGGTTAAGCTGGCTTTTTTCCTGGTCTGCCTGCTGAATCCGGGCGATAATCCGGTTGCTCATATAAAAGGCCAGGACTGAAATCATGGCGCCGCCGACCAGGGCGATTATCAAGACCCAAAAGCCCGCCTGGTTAAGGTCTGCAAAGGTGTCGGACGTCTCCTGCCTGGCAACCAGCAGCCAGGGCTGCGAGGGCAGCCAGGTGGTGACGTAAAGATATTCGCTGGCGTTCTTGTCTTTTAGTATGCAACTGCGGGCGCCATGATGCTGCGTGAGAAGGTTTTCCGCCGCCGGATCCAGTTCCATCAGGTCTCCGCCCGACCGGCGGCTGGTCTGGAACACGCCTTCCTGATTCAGGATGTAAGCCTCGCCCGTCTTGCCCATGCGGACCTTCTCCACCACTTCCGTAAACAGATAGGGATCGATGGTGGCCCGCAACACCCATGTCCTGTCTTCATCCTTCTGGGCAATGGCGATTACAAAATGAGGGACTTTTCTGAACCCCTTAAATATATCGGATACGTAACTGCCGTTTTTCCTGACCTGATTGAACCATTGGGAGTCTGAATAGAGTTTGCCGGCAAGCTCGTAGGGGCCGTGATAGGCCACATGCACCCCGGCCTGGTCAAAAATGCCCAGGTCCAAAAACGCGTTGGACTCTTTTTGAAGAATTTTGAAAACCTGGGACAAGGTTTTCTGGTCGCTCAACGATTCATACCCATAGGCTTCAGCCACAAAGCCCAGGTCTGCCTTACGCTCTTTCAAAAAGGTGTCCACCAGGCCGGCGTGGTCCTCCACAATCCTCTCCATCTTGGAAACGGCGTCCGCCTTTGTGGATATGGAAAAATGCTCGTACGCCACCACCGCCGCCAATACAAAAGGAACCAGGGGGGTGATAAGCATGCTGGCCAAAATTTTTCTTTTTAACGAGAAATAGTGATTTTCTTGCATTGCGGCCCCATTAACCTTGGATTAATTGCGGTACGTAAAACGTTCCGGAAAGCTATATTGGCAGGATTGGCGCCAAGGGGATGCAGGATGGCTATTTTTGAATAACAAATTAAAATTACAGTAAAATTGAATGGTGAAATTATTGAAACAACCAGAAGAGGGACCGCTTTCTTTGTCAGGTATCTTTACGGGCTGTAAAAGCTCTCTAGCGGGATTCCCCCATGAACCCGGCCTCGCCGGCAGACGGGACATCCGTTGCAGGAACGCACATCAAGTTGCTTTTAAACAGGCAGGCTTTGAGTTGGGGAGACATGAACCTTATCTCAACTCTTTTGCCGGAAGAACATAAACTTTTGACGAGATGAAGTCGCGCCTTCCCTCTCCGGATGGATCATCCCGCCGCCCTCCTTTGTTGCGATGAGGGGGGAGCGAGACATGTGGGAAGAGGCGCCGGCGGGCGGTTCTTAAGAAAGTGGGGGCTGCGTCAGCCTTCAAAACCGTCAGCTTTTTTTACAGTTTGAAAAAATTTCATAAAGACCCGTCAAATCCCTCTGCATGTCATTTTTACAATCTGAAAAAACCCTCTTGCCAGACATGCACACAAGGCTCTATAATTATAGTAAATAGTATAGTTATTAGAGCTCCTTCATTTGTTGTAAGATTTTCTGGCGCCTTGGCAAAGGCTTTGCTATGTGTTTCATGGTGTGTAAACCGGCGTTAACGGCTTCCTGCGCGTTGCAGGTTGAAAAGCATTCCGCCCATTATCGCCAACCCCGGCCCGTAGCTCTGTTTTTTCGGTGAGCGACGCGCTAATGACTACAGGAGTTCTGATGCGCGCATATTTGACTCTTCGCTCTAAAATCTTTCTCCTTTTAGCTTGTTTGGCGGGCGTTAACTTTGTGGGCGCCGGCGCCACCCTCTGGTACACCTTCTCCACGCAAAAATTGTATAAAACGGAGCTTTCCAGCGGCATTGACTCTCTCATTGCAGCCCAGGAGGTGGAGACGGCCCTGATCATGCAAAAAGGCTACACCACCTATTTCTTCCTGGACGGCGACCCGCAGTGGCTGGAAAGCCTGAAGGCCCATCACCAGGCCTTTGTGAAAGGCATGGATCAAGCCGAAAAAGCGTCCTCCACGGATCACGAACACCGGATTCTTGAGAAAATCGCCGAGGCCTACCTGGAATTCAGCGTGCAGCGTAAGGTCGTGATTCAGCTTTACAAGGACGGCGACGACAAGGCGGGCGCCAACAAACACTGGGAGGTTCGCAAACAATTCCAGGCGATTTATACGCTTTGCGAAGAATATAAGGATCTGCAAAGAAGCCAGATTGAGGCCGCCCATAAAGCCTACCAGCAACGGGGGACTGTGCTTTCCGGCTTTGCCGTGGCTGCGGTTTTTGCGGCCCTGGGATGCGCGCTATTGCTGGGCACGATGATTTACAAACAGATTCTCAAACCCCTAAGGCGTCTGGCCACCTATGGAGAGGACTCCGGATCCCCCAGAGTCATGGGCAATGAAGTCCAGGCCCTGGGACGCCGGGTGGACAGCTTGATGCAAGACATGGGCCAGGCCCAAATGGAACTGGAGCAAAGCCGGGAGCATTTGATTCAAGCAGAGAAGCTGGCCATGGTCGGCAAGTTGTCCGCAGGCGTGGCCCATAGCATCCGCAACCCGCTCACCTCGGTCAAGATGCGCCTTTTTTCACTGGAAAGATCCCTGGACCTGAACGACATCCAGAGAGAAGATTTTGACGTTATATCAGAGGAAATCGGGCATTTGAATACCATTGTCGGCAACTTCCTGGAGTTCGCAAGGCCGCCCAGGCTGCGTATGCAGAGAACCAGCCTGTCTGAAGTAGTGGACCTGACTTTGCAATTGGTTCAGCACAGATTGGAATCCTACGGCGTGGAAGCCATTGTGCAGCGTAAGCTCAAGCTGCCTTCCCTGGTTGCGGATCCGGACCAGTTGAAGGAATTCCTCATGAATCTGATTATGAACGCCTGCGAGGCCATGGTGAACGGCGGCAAAATTTTCATCCGGGAAGAGGCCGCGGACGTCCAAGGTCTTGGGGCCTGCGCTTGTCTTCGCATTTGCGATACTGGCCCCGGCATTCCGGAAAACGTCGAAGAAAAAGTCTTTGAGCCGTTTTTCTCCAGCAAGGAGGAAGGCACAGGCCTGGGCTTAAGTATAGCCAATCGCATTATCATGGAGCACGGCGGCGTGTTCCGGCTGGAGCATGAGGAAGGCATGGGCGCCTGCTTTTTTGCAGCCCTGCCCTTAGAGGAGGAAGAATAGTGGCTACCATCCTGATTGTGGACGATGACCCCCAACTGAGGCAAAGTTTCGAGCGAATTCTACAGGAAGAAGGGCATTTGGTGCATACTGCCTCCTCCGGCGAGACGGGCCTTGTCAAGGTGGAGCAGGTCAAGCCGGACCTGGTAATCATGGACGTCCGCATGCCGGGCATGGACGGATTGGCTACGTACAAGGAAATCCGGAAAATCGAATCCCGCCTGCCGGTGATCATCATGACCGCCTTCGGAACCACGGAAACCGCCATTGAAGCCACCAAGATGGGCGCTTTTGACTACATCCTCAAGCCTTTTGACATCCCGGCCATCCTGGACATGATCGACCAGGCCGTCAAAGCCTCCCGCTTTATGCATTCCAAGGTCCAGGTGGGGGCTTATTCGGACGACGAACCCCAGGACGCTCTTGTGGGGGCGAGCCCGGCCATGCAGGAAATCTACAAAGCCATCGGAAGGGTTGCATCCACGGACGCCACGGTTTTGGTCAGAGGGGAATCCGGCACTGGCAAAGAACTGGCGGCCCGCGCCATATACCAGCACAGTGCAAGGGCTCATCGCCCATTTTTGATCATCAACTGCGTGGCAATTCCTCCCACCCTGCTGGAAAGCGAGTTGTTCGGGTATGAAAAAGGCGCGTTTACCGGCGCCTCCAACAGAAGAGTGGGTAAAATCGAACGCGCCAACCACGGCTCCATTTTTCTGGATGAAATCGGGGACATGCCCCTGGAAATCCAATCAAAAATCCTGCGCCTTCTCCAGGAAAGAAGTATAGAACGGCTGGGCGGACGCGAGCCCATCCCCGTGGACGTGCGCATTATCGCCGCCACCAACCGCAATCTGGAGGAAGCCGTGCGCCAGGGCCGTTTTCGGGAGGACTTGTACTACCGGCTCAAGGTGGTGACGCTGTCCCTGCCGCCCCTCAGGGAAAGGGCCGGAGACGTCCCCCTGCTGGCGGAATACTTTTTGTCCAGACACGCAAAATCCATGGGCATGCCCAACCCCGGACTCACCAAGGACGCCGCCCGCGCCCTGGAATCCCACCCCTGGCCGGGCAATGTTCGGGAGCTTTCCAACGCATTGCAGAAATCCCTGATTTTTTCCAAGGGATACCCCTTGGAGTCCAATGACATCAGCCGCGCTGCGGCATGGAACATGCCCGAAGGCATTCAAAGTGAAGAAACCGATTCCGAGCACATTGACGCCCTCATCCGCAAGTGGGTCCGGGAGCAGATGACCGTCGTCCACGATGGGCGCCTGTTCGAGCAAATCATGGATCATTTGGGCAGCCTGGTCATTGCCGAGGCCCTTCGCATGACCGGCGGAAACCGCACCAGGGCGGCCAAGATTTTGGGCCTTTCCCGGCCTACCCTCCTATCCCGCATTGAGAAGTACGATCTTAAGATAAGAACCTCCGTGGATTAGGCAACCAGCGCCTTTTTACAAAGTGTAAAAGTTTTTTACACCCCCCTGTAAAAAGTCTTCCTCCGCCCCTTGGGGGCATCCATCCTTTTTTACGTTATTTCAATTGGTTAATTATATATAAGACGGTCTTTAATTCTGGTACGCCTGTTGCGAACACCCTTAATAGCTTAGGCTGTTAAAGGAGAATAGGCATGCTTGGACCAGGAATTACAATTTGCGTCGCCGACCCAAACCCCAGGGTGAGGGAATTGCTTCGAAGGGAGTTTTCCTCCCTTGGCTGCATGGTGGAGATGGCAGGCGCCGCTCAGGAGGTGGTGGACAAATGTCTGTCGGCCCATCCTCCTGACCTGCTGGTGCTGGATCCGGAGATATCCCGCGCGGATTCCTCTCCGATCCTTTCCCGCATTTCCATGTTCATGCCCGGATTGCCTGTGGTGCTTCACGCCTTTCCCGGTGAGGCCCTTAATCATCCGGCCGCGCATAAAGCCGCAGCTATTTTGGAAAAGGGGGAAAGCACGCATCGACTACGCGACGTGGTTTCCCGAATTTTGAATGAACGCAGCGCTGCCTCCGGGGCGAGTTAATGGAAAAAGAAAGACATTACAGCGGTATTAAAAGGCGTCTGATGTTTCTCATCGTGTTGATTTCATTAGCGCCTTTGGCCCTCATAGCCATCGTAAACGGCTACCAGTTCAAACATGCGTATGAGTCCAAGGTGTTGGAGCACCTGGAACAGGTCGTTAAAAAACATAAGCAGAACATAGACACCTTCCTGAACGAAAACCTGGCCGATCTGCGGGTGATCGCCAACACCTATCCCTACGAACAATTTAAGGACGAAGCCTTCCTTTCGGAGCTTTTGCGCAATCTTCAGGCGGAGCATGGCGGAATGGTCGTTGATATGGGCCTGGTGGATGACCAAGGGGTCCAGGCGGCGTATTCGGGGCCGTTTAAATTGGGCAAGGCCGTGTATGCCGACGCGACATGGTTCAAGGAAGCCATGGGCAGCCAGAACTACATCAGCGACGTGTTCATGGGTCTTCGGGGATTGCCCCATTTTATCGTTGCCACCAAAATTTCCGCCGATGGCAGGGAGTGGCTTCTGCGATGCACCATTGACTTCATGGGCTTCAACAGGCTGGTGGAAAACATACGGATCGGCGAAACAGGCCTGGCCTTTATCATAAACAGGCAGGGCGCTTTTCAGACAAAGCCGGGAATCCAATTGGACGCCCACGTGGAATCCCTTCGAGATCTGGTGTGGGGCAAGCATTCGGCGGTCCCGGAGCCGAACCATAGCCATGTAAACAATTGGCCGGGGCCCCAATACAAAGATTTTGCGACCGCCATGCCGGTCCGCGCCATAGTAGCAGACGATCCTCAAAGGCCCGGATCAACTTCCATCTATGTCATGACTCAGCTTAAGCAGGGGCAGTGGGCCCTGATTTACCGGCAAGACACCCACGACGCGTTCAGCGCCTGGTACAAAACCCGGAACGCGGCGATCATCATTTTTATCGCGGGCGGCTTGTCCATTTTTTTTACGGCCTTTCTTGTTTCGGCGAAAACGGTCAAGCGTCTGGAAATGGCGGACCGCGAAAAGGAAATGATGAACGAGAAGGTCATTGAGGCGGGCAAGCTCGCCTCCCTGGGAGAGCTGGCCGCCGGCATCGCCCACGAGATCAACAACCCCGTCGCCATCATGGTGGAGGAGTCCGGATGGATTGGAGATCTGCTGGAGGAAGACGAGTTCGGGGATACGGAGAATGTCGCGGAAATCAGCAGATCGGTCGCCCAGATCAAGACCCAGGGAGATCGGTGCAAGGAAATCACGCACAAGCTTCTGAGTTTCGCCAGAAGGACGGACCCCAGGCAGCAGGAAGTAAACATGAACGAGCTGATCGGGGAAGTGGTGGATCTGAGCAGCCAGAGGGCCAAGTACGCCAATGTCAAAGTGCATCAGGTTTTGGACGACAATCTGAACCTTATCCAGGCTTCGCCGTCGGAACTGCAGCAGGTTTTGCTTAATTTAATCAATAACGCCATAGACGCCATTGATCACAAACAGGGAGGAGAAGTGACCATCTCAACGGAGAACGGCGACGGCGTGGTGAATATTCATGTGGCGGATACGGGTCAGGGCATTCCTGACGCGGTCCTTAAAAGAGTTTTTGATCCGTTTTTTACCACCAAACCCGTGGGAAAGGGCACGGGACTCGGCCTCTCCATCTGCTACGGCATTATCGAGAAGATGGGGGGCAAAATTTCAGTAAATAGTTCGGTTGGGGTGGGCGCCACCTTTCACATCAGCCTGCCGGCCTCTCGAGGCGAAAAAAACGGCGGGAACGCGGAACCAGTAAGTTAACAGGAGGAGAACATGTCTGATATCAAAGTGATGCTCGTGGATGACGAGCAATCTTTTGTAGAAGCAATGGCCAAAAGGCTGACCAAACGCAACCTTGAAGTCGTCCAGGCTTTTTCCGGGGAGGAAGGCCTTGAAAAACTGAAAGAGGTCTTTGGCGTGGATGTTGTTGTGTTGGATGTCAAAATGCCCGGGATGGACGGCATTCAAACCCTGCAGGAAATCCGCAAACGCTATCCTTTAGTGGAAGTGATCATGCTTACCGGCCATGCCACGGTGCAAAGCGCCATCGATGGGATGAAACAAGGGGCTTTCGACTACCTGATGAAGCCATGCGACATGGATGACCTTCTGGGCAAAGTGCGGGAGGCCAAAGCAAAGAAGGAAAATCATGAACACAAAATCGCCCAGGCACGGGCTATGAACATCGCGAACAGGCGAGGAGATTAGGGATAGAAAGGCCGCGTCATGAATGAAAACAGACCTGAAAAATCTCCGCTCCGGGTCTTGCTTGTGGATGACGAGCAAGGATACCTGCATGTGTTGGAAAAACGGATGGAACGCAGAGGCATAGAAGTCACGACTGCCGCCACCGGTACAGACGCTGTGGGGATATTGCGAGGGACGGATTTTGACGCGGCTGTGGTGGACTTGAAAATGGAAGACATGGACGGCATAGAAGTCCTGAATATTTTTAAAAAAATGGTCCCTGAGATGCCAGTAATCATCCTCACGGGGCACGGATCTGAAAAGGCTGCCAGGCAGGGCATGGCCCAGGGAGCATTCGACTATCTCACCAAGCCCTGTGACCTGGAGGACCTCTTGGAAAAGATTTTTCAGGCTTGCCAGTCCCAGGGAAAGGACTGCGCTCAAAGGGCTTTTTTGGCGCCTGGAAAGGACGAGTCATGATTTTCAAAAATAAGTATTTTCAATTGTGCCTGGCGCTTGGGTTGGGGATTATCGTCCTCTTATTGCCCAGACCGGAAGGCACGACTTTTAAAGTTATCGGCGATTTTGACCGCCTGGTGCTTGAGCAGGCGGCCGGCGACTTCGAACTGGTTTCGGAAAACGCAAAGGAGCATTCCTACAACATCAAGGTGGTCGACGCCGAAAAGGTCGGTCCGGAAATTGGCGATTACCTGAGGGACATTGCCGCCAATACAAAGGGGGACGGGCCCATCACCGTGGACTATGTGGATGGGTTGGATCCCAAGGGAAAACGGTTTCTGGCCATATTGGGAGTTTTGATATTCCTGTTTGTCATGGAACCCATACCCTTGGAAATCACGGCCATCGGCATCGGCGTTTCGCTTGTTCTTCTGGGAGTGGCGGACGTCAAAGACGCCTGGGCGCCGTATATGCACCCCGTGGTTGTCTTTATCATGTGCTGCCTCATATTCGCCATTGCCCTGGATAAGGCGGGGCTCACAAAGAGGTTAGGCTATTTTGTTGTGAAAATGGCTGGAACCAGCGTGGTGAAGTTCACCTTTATCATTTCCATTGGACTGGGAATAGCCTCTTCCTTTATGCACGACGCGGCGGCCGTGGCCGTGGGCATCGTCACCATGCTGCCTTTGATGAAAGCGGCCGGAATTCAGCCCCATTCCAAGACGGCCAAATTCATGATGCTTTCCCTGCCCTTTGCCTGTTCCTGCGGCGGCATGGGGTCGCTCATCGGCGGGGGGCGCTGCATGGTGGCGGCGGCGTTCTTAAAGGAATTCACAGGCATAGAAATCAGCTTTCTTGACTGGATCATTTACTGCATGCCCGCAGCCATAATTACAGTTCCTGCGGCTGTAATGGTTGTGTACATGGTGTACCGCCCCAACCCGAAATACCAGTTGCCCCAGTTCGACGAGTCTCTGGGTCCCTGGAGCGGCAGAGAAAAAATCACCCTGATAATCATTGGCCTTGCATTCATGGCGTGGCTCACCAAGGGACTGCACGGAATGGACTACTCCGTTACCGGTATGATCGCCGTGGGAGCATTGGTCCTGATGGATATTCTGCATTGGGACGACATTCATGAGCACCTGGAATGGGGAACCGCCTTATTCATCTTCGGCGGCGGAATCTCCCTGGGGCTGGGCATGGGTTACTCAGGCGCGGCGGCCTATTTCGCCAACCTGTTCTTCCCCTATGTGCAGGGAGGGGGCTGGCTGCTGCTGTTCATTGGCGTGGGCGTCTTCGGCGCTCTGGTAACCAACGCCATGGCCAACGTGGCCGCGGCCGCGTTGATCCTGCCCATCGTGATTCCCATGGCTCAGTTGGAAGGCGTGGACCCGCGGATCATGGCCCTGTGTTTGGGAACGGCCACCTCCTTCGCCATGCTGCTGGTGATCGGGTGTCCTCCCAACGCCATTGCCTACAGCTACAAATATTTTAAGGCATCGGACCTTACCAAGGTCGGCGCGGTGGCCACGCCGATCCTCCTGTCGATCCTGGTGCTGGTGGCTGCAGTCTGGTGGCATATTCTGGGTCTTACGTAAACCCGGATGGCGCCGGACGGCTTAAGTTTTGGATGAATTCGGGAAGCAGCATGGCTGAAAAGCCGGAAAGGAGCTTGGAAAATGCATAAGATTATCGTAACTTCCAGCAAACCTGACAAAGAAGGCAAAGCTATAGCAGCCATGCTGCATGTCCTGTTTCCTGAATGCGAGATCCGGATCACGGGCCTCCACAGCGAATCCCGGACAAAATCCGCAGCAACCGCTCAACATGGGGAATTTGATCAATCGTGAGCACCGAAAAGGCCGTTAAAGTATTATTAGTGGATGACGAGGAAGCCTTCCGGCAGGCTTTGGCCAAGAGGCTGGAGCGCCGCCGCATAGAAGTTTTCCAGGCTGCCGACGGAAACAGCGCCCTGGAAGCGCTCAAGGCCTTCCCCGCCAATGTGGTGGTCATGGACGTCAAAATGCCCGGCATGGACGGATTGGAAACCATGGCCTGCATTAAGCGCGACTTTCCTGATACGGAGGTTATCCTTCTGACAGGCCACGCCGCGGTGGAGGACGGCATTGCCGGCATTCGGGCCGGGGCGTTTGACTATCTTCGAAAACCGGTGGAAACGGAGAACCTGCTCAATAAAATCCGCCAGGCCTACGACAAGAGCCGACACCAGCACGACCTCGCCAAGGAAGCGGAGTTGCGGGAAGCCCTGGAAAAGCAAATGGCCACGGCGGAAAGGCTGGCTTCTTTGGGAACTCTTGCAGCCGGCGTGGCTCACGAAATCAACAACCCCCTGGCGATAATCTCTGAAGCCGCCGGGTACTTGCAACTGCTCCTGGAAAAGGACGAATGCAAGGAAATGCCTTTTCATGACCGGTTCGAGAAGGCTATAGGAAAGATAGAAAAAAGCGTGCAAAGGGCCCGGCGCACAACCATGCAGCTTCTGGGTTTTGCCGGGCAGCCGGATGCGGTATACCGGGAAATCGAGCTTGACGATCTTGTGGAGGAAGTCATCCTGCTGGCGGCCGGCCAGGCCTCGGCGGCCGGCGTGACCGTCATAAAGGAAGAGAGCCCCTGCTCAGCAGCCTTGTGGACGGATCCGCACAGGTTGAGGCAAGTGCTCATCAACCTGGTTTCCAATGGCATCGCAGCCTGCGACCGGGGCGGCCGGGTGTCCCTGGGTTACCACTCGTCCGACGATTGGGCGACCATCCAGGTTTCGGACACGGGCCATGGAATCCCCAAAGAAAACCTGGAGCGGATTTTCGAACCTTTTTTTACCACCAAACCTCCCGGAAAGGGCACCGGGCTCGGCCTTTTTGTAAGCCTGGACATCATCAAACGCCTGGGAGGCGACATGCAAGTGAAAAGCAAAGTGGGCAAGGGAACCATTTTTCAGGTAAACGTGCCTCGCCTGAGCAAAACCTGCCCCGAAGTTTGCAACGACATCGACTGGCGGGACAAAGCCAGAGAACTGGAAAGGAGAGACAGCCATGGTGCGGGTGCCCATCAACATACTCGTCGTGGATGACGAAGAAGATTTTGTGGAAATGTTTTCCCTGCGGCTGGAAGAAATGGGGGAAATCGTCAAAGGCGTGAACAGCGGCCAGGAGTGCCTGGATGTCCTTGAATCAACGGACGTGGACGTGGTTATCCTGGATATCAAAATGCCCGGCATGGACGGGATCGAAACCCTGCGGGAAATCAAACGCAGGAGGCCCATCACCGAGGTGATTTTGCTGACCGGCCACGGCACGACAGACACCGCCGTGGAAGGCATGAAGCTGGGCGCCTTCGACTACCTGAACAAGCCTGCGGATTTCAAGGACCTCATGGAAAAACTCGAGGGCGCCAGAAAACGCAAGGCGGAACAGGAGGAAAGAATACGCAAAGCGGAATCCCGCTCGCTCATGCGCAGATCAGGCAATTTATTCTAAATCAAAACAAACCACCTGATTGCGCCCCTTCTGTTTAGCCATATATAGACGCCGGTCAGCCAAGGCAACGAGGCTGCCGGCGTCATTAGGCCCGTCTTCCGCTTCATGAAGCCTTGCTGCGCCTGCACTCACGGTTACAGGGATGCAACGCCCCTTATGGTTTAAGGGTTCGTCGGCGACGGACGCGCGCAAGCGTTCCAGAATATCGCATGCGTCTTCCAACTCCGTGCCGGGCATGACGGCGAGAATCTCCTCGCCTCCATACCGTATGAGAATGTCTTCCGCACGCAGGCACTCCCGAAAAATTCGGCAGACATGCCTGAGCACCCGGTCTCCGGCCTGGTGGCCGTAAGTGTCGTTGACCGCCTTAAAATGATCCAAATCCAGCATGGCCGCACATAAGGGAGAACCTCGCCTTTGGGAGCGGGAAATTTCTTCGTTCAGACGCGTCTTGCCCACCCTCCGGTTATACAGGCCCGTCAACTCATCGTAAGCGGCCAGCATGCGCATGCGATGAAACAGGGACAGATTCTCCGAAGCCGTCATGAAATTCTTCTTCGCCATTGCCATGGCCTCATCGCTTAAAGGACGGCCGTCCGTGGGAGTCCAGGTCATGACAAGCACCCCTTTTTCCCCGTCGGAGCGCTGCATATTCACAAACAGCACTTTCTCGCGCTCCAAAGTTTTAGCCAGGCCGTCCTGGCTTATCTGAAAAGGCAATAGATTGATTTTGGGCATCATCGTTGCGTCGCTCCTGTTCATCAAATTACTCTTCCGGCCAAAAACCCGCATCCCCGGCATAGACAAATAAAGCAAACCAGGCGCCAAAATTCACCGCCGAAAGCCAGAGTAGCAAAATCGCAGCTAAAAACATATAACATCTTGAATTATTAGGATCATTACGTGACAAGTATTCGCATAGAATTTATCCGTGATAAGAGGTTTCCCATCGCGCCTCGCGAAAAGCCTTGGCAATGCGAAAAAAAATTCGACACCAAAAATTATTGATCCGGATGCACGCCCGCCCGGGTTAAAAACATCCCATGTATATGTTGACAAGCCGGCTTGGCGGGGTTATATATGCATATGTGCATATGTGCATATATTGCATGAATGCATATTTCAAGGAACGGCCTAATGACGACTGCAAATGAATGGAACGGCGATAAAAGCAGGGAACTCTCCATCATCCTGGAAAGGATGCACGGCTTGGCGGCCACCCGTCTTTTCCACAGCATGGCCCGCACCATGCACGCTTTTGACCTTTCCTACAGCCAGATGAACGCGCTTTTCAGGATATTCGGCTTCGGTCCGCAAAGCATAGCCTCCCTTGCCGAAGGGGTTCATCTCAGCCATGCGGCGGCCAGCCGGATGGTGGACAAGTTGGTGCGCCAGGGACTGGTGGAAAGAAAAGCAAACCCGGACTGCCGGCGTAAAAAGGACGTCATACTCTCCCCCGCCGGGCTGGAAATTGTGGAAAGCGTCCAGGCCATCACGGCCGGCGCTTATGAGGACTTCATGGCCGGCGTTCCCGAAAATCTGCTCCTGGACCTCCTGGACCTTCTTAGGAAAATAAAACCCCACTTGCCGGAATTTCTTCCCGGTCTGCGCTTTCCGGAGCGTCAACCTTAATTTTTCAGGATTATTTGATGTTAGTTCGACCCATAAAACCCCAAAGCCTGCTATACACAGGCATGCTCGCAGGGCTGGCTTCGCTGCCGCCTTTATCCATTGACATGAATCTCCCGGCCATCCCAGCCATTGAAGCCTCCCTGGGAATAGCCTCAGGCCAGGGCGCCTTGACCTTCAGCCTGTTTTTGCTGGGATTCGCCGTCGCTCCCATAGTGGGGGGGCCGGCGGCGGACCGGTTCGGGCGCAGGCCCACGTTGCTGCTGTCCCTGCTGTTTACGTCCATAGCCGCTTTTTCGTGCATGATCGCCCCCTCTTTCCGGACCTTGTTGATTTTTAGGCTGATCCAGGGAATCGCCAGCGGAATATGCATTTTGCTGCCCCTGGCCATTGTCAGGGATACGCTGAGCGAAGCCGAGGCGCCCAGGCTGCTTTCCCGGATCATGCTTGTTGTGGCTGTCGCCCCGCTCGTCGCCCCTATCATCGGCGCCTGGGTGCTCAGTTGGTCGGACTGGAGAACCATTCACGCCGTGCAAGGCGGACTAAGTACATTGTTACTCTTGCTGACGGCCATGGGTTTTGAGGAAACCCTGGAGGAAGACAGAAGGATCCCTTTGAGCATGAAGCAGATTGGAAGCGCCTATGCTGAAATTGCAACGAGTAAGACCTTTCTGGGCTTTTCCTTTTTAATGGCCTTCACTTTCGGGTGCATGTTCTCCTATATTTCCGGGTCGCCCGGATTGCTCCAGGTGCAGCTTGGTTTGTCCGAAAACCTGTACTCCCTGGTTTTTGCCTTCACTTCCTTTGGGCTCATGTGCGGTTCCTACATCAGCTACCGATTGGGAAAACGCGAGGTTCCCGCCCGGACCATAATCAACCGGGGCCTGGCGTGCATGGTTGTTGCGGTTGCGGCGGCTCTGGTCCTGGTATTGAACGGATTCGTCCACTTGGAAACCATGGCGCCGGCCCTGTTTCTGATCATGATGTGCGCCGGAACCATCCAGCCCAATTGCATGGCCGAAGCCGTGGCGCCCCTGCCCCACATCGCGGGGACGGCCTCCGGCGCCTTGAACTCGCTGCAGATGTTCATTGGTTCGGCGGCCAGCGCATTTGTCACCTTTCTGACCGGGTATTCTACTCCCGCCTTGGCTATGATGATTTCCATGGCGTGCTCCATAGCGCTGGCTTTCGCCATCTATCACGGACTCAGGACGGGCCGGTTTCCGGGTAAACCGGAAATGAACCCTGAAACCGACTGATCGCCGGGCGTTGCACGAAAAACTAATTGGACCGACATTGCCGAACGGGATAATAGGTGTTATTGTAAGTCAGGTCTTTTGAATTTGATATTTTTATAAAAAATTTCAAATAATAGGAAGCAGGCTTGACTGAACAAGACAAAAACACCGCCCCTCTGTTGGACAGAACGGACACTATCCTGGAAAGCATCTCCGACGGCGTGTTCACCGTGGATCACGATTGGAGAATCACCTCCTTTAACCGGGCCGCCGAGGACATCACCGGGGTCAACCGCCAGGAAGCCATCGGCCGTCTGTGCTGGGAGGTTTTTCGCGCCAGCATGTGTGAAAGCGCCTGCGCCCTGCGCCATACCATGGACACCGGCGAGAAAATCATCAATAAATCCGCCTATATTCTAAACGCCGACGGCGGCCGGACCCCCATCAGCGTTTCCACGGCTATTTTGCGGGACGAAGAAGGCAATGTGGCCGGAGGCGTGGAAACATTCCGGGATCTCAGCGTGGTGGAAGGGCTTCGCAAGGAATTGGAGGGGCGCTTTCAGGTGGGCGATATGGTCAGCCGAAGCGATTCCATGCGCCATATTCTGGACATACTCCCCCAGGTGGCGGCCAGCGACAGCACCCTGCTCATCCAGGGAGAGACGGGCACCGGCAAGGAAATGCTGGCGCACGCCGTGCATAACCTGGGGCCCCGCAAAGACGCCCCGTTCATCGCGGTCAATTGCGGCGCCCTGCCCGACACCCTGCTGGAGTCTGAGTTGTTCGGATACAAGGCCGGCGCTTTTACAGGCGCGGAAAAGGACAAACCCGGACGCTTCGCCCTGGCCGAGGACGGCACCCTGTTTTTGGATGAAATCGGAGACATCAGCCCCGCCCTCCAGGTGCGCCTGCTCCGGGTCCTGCAGGAAAAAACCTACGAACCCCTGGGCGGAACCCAGTCTCTAAAAACCAACGCCCGCATTCTGGCCGCAACCAACCAGGACCTGGCCAGTCTGGTAAAAAAGGGAAAATTCCGCCAGGATCTGTACTACCGCATCAACGTGGTGGCAGTGGAACTCCCGCCCCTCAGGGAGCGAAAGGCCGACATCCCCCTTTTGGTGGACCGCTTCGTGGCCAAATTCAACAGGATGCAAAACAAGTACCTTATCGGAATCACCCCGGAGGTGCTTTCCGCTTTTATGGCCCACGACTTCCCCGGAAACATCCGGGAATTGGAAAATCTCATCGAACACGCATTCGTCCTCTGCCAAGAAGGGGCCATAGAAATACAGCATCTGCCGGAGCATTTCCGCTCAAGCGCCATGGAACATCACGGCGATGCGGATCTCTCCGGAACCCTCCGGGCCGTGGAAGCCCAGGCCATTCAGGACGCCCTGAAACGCAATAATTACAACCGCCTGGCCGCAGCACAGGACCTGGGCATGCACAAGACCACCCTATTCCGAAAAATCAAGGCTCTGGGCATTCCCCTGCCCGCCAGAGACGGCCGGCGCCGCACTTCCAAATAGCGCCGGCCATACAGTAGCACTTCTGCAACAAAGCCCAAAAACAGAGTAGCATATCAGCTACTAAATGCCATTGAAACATTTCCGCATATCTAAAACCAACCAACTGTATTTATTATCTATAAATGAGAATAACGGCCATTGAAACTTTCTTGGCACAGGCCTTGCTTTAATAGGGCGGCAGAGCGAGGTGAACCAATGAGAATTGCCCTTTCAATTTGGAACAACAGGATATCCCCGGTATTTGACGTAGCCCGTCAAGTGCTGGTCCTGGACGTGGAGCAGGGAGAGGTGGTGGAAAGCCGCCTTGAAAACCTGCCGGATATTCCTGGCCAAAGACTGGCCGCCTTGCAGAACTTGCAGGTCAGGGGGCTTGTTTGCGGAGCCATATCCGAGCCCCTTGCCGCCCGCGCCTTATCGGTGGGGATAGAAGTGATGCCCTTTGTAGCCGGAGACGTGGATGAGATTGTAAACGCCTGTGTATCAGGCGCCCTGGATAATCCCTGCTTCGCCATGCCCGGATGCCAGGGGCTGCACAGGTACTATGCCCGGGCCTGCACATGCGGTCCGTGCGAAAGGAGAGGTTCCATGCCCAACCAGAACGGAACCGGGCCGCGGGGAAAAGGCCGCGGACAGGGCGGAGGACAAGGACAAGGACAAGGGCGCCGCAGGAATATAAATTCCAACACTGGAAAGCAGGACGGAACAGGCCGGGGGAGAGGTAAAGGCTCCGGCCAGGGAAACGCATCCAATAAAGGCCGCGGCAAAGGCGGCGTGTGAAAGGAGGTGAAAGCTATGCCAGGAGGAGATGGAACAGGCCCGTTGGGTAACGGCCCGTTGACTGGACGCGGAGCTGGTTTTTGCGGCCGGGGCGTCAGAGGCGCCGGACGCGGTCTCGGCATGGGCCGGGGCTTAGGCTATGGAATGGGCGCCGGACGGGGATTCGGGAATCGCGGGGTTGCGCAAGCAGGCCCTGTGAACGCGGATTATGTGGAGTCCGGAGACCAAGAAGAGCTGGAATCCTTGAGGTCCGAAGTTAAAGCCCTTAAGGAGGCCGTAAACCAACTAACCAAGAAAGAGACCGAATAAGATGTTGATATGCATTTCAAGTCAAGGCCCGGACCTTGACAGCCAAGTGGACCCCAGGTTCGGCCGGGCCGCTCAGTTTATCATTGTGGACACGGAAACCGGAGAGGCTAAAGCCGTAGATAACAATCAAAACCTGCAGGCGGCTCAGGGCGCCGGCATCCAGGCCGGCATGACGGTAGCCAATACAGGCGCCAAGGCTTTGCTGACAGGCCATTGCGGCCCCAAAGCCTATGTAACGCTCAACAAGGCGGGGATTGAAGTTTATACGGGGTGCAACGGAACCGTGGCCCAGGCCATTGAAGACTTCAAAGCCGGCAAACTGCAGAAAGCTGCCGGCGCGGATGTGGAGGGACACTGGTAGTGCATATTGCAATCGCATCCGGCAAAGGAGGCACCGGCAAGACGACTGTCGCAGTAGCCCTGGCCAGGGTGATGGGGTCGTGCGTTCTGGTGGATTGCGACGTGGAAGCGCCCAATGCGCATCTGTTTCTCAATCCCGACGTCCAAAATACCCAGGACGCCTACGTCATGATCCCGGAAGTGGACGACGGCAAATGCACGGGCTGCGGAGAATGCTCCCGGGTTTGCCAGTTCAACGCCCTGGCCGTTTTGGGCAAAAGCGTCCTCGTCTTCAACGAGTTGTGCCATGGATGCGGAGGGTGCGTGCTCGCCTGTGAGCCAAAGGCCATTACCGAAGGCGGGCGCCTGATTGGAACCATGCAATGGGGCAAGGCGGGAAATTTGGATTTCTACGACGCCAAGCTCCGCATCGGTGAACCCATGAGCCCTCCGCTGATAAAAGCGTTGAAACGCCAGGCGGAGTGTTTGGAGGCGAAAAATACGATTCTCGACTGCCCTCCGGGAACCACCTGTCCCATGGTGGAAGCCGTGGGCGGGGCGGATTATTGCATCCTGGTGACCGAGCCTACGCCCTTCGGCCTGCACGACCTTAACATGGCGTACCAGGCCGTCCAGCAAATGGACATCCCCGCCGGCGTCATACTCAATCGGGCCGGCATGGGGGACGACTGCATCCAGGAATACTGCAAGGCCAACGGCATTCCCATTTTGCTGGAAATTCCCCATAGCCGGGAGATCGCCGAAGGCTACGCGGCTGGCAAGGACATTTTGTCGTCCATGCCTTCTTTGGAAGACGGGTTTAAAAAAGTAATCAATACAATTAGTGAAGGATTGAATAATGGCTGAAACCGGCAAGGCCAAGACCATAACCATTATCAGCGGCAAGGGCGGCACAGGCAAAACCTCGGTGACCGCGGCGTTTGCAAGCCTTGCCGCTCCGGTGGTTGTAGCGGATTGCGACGTGGACGCGGCCAACCTGCACCTTTTGCTTTCCCCTGAAGTGGAAAAATCCGTGGATTTTTACGCCATGCCCATCGCCAGGATCAATCAGGATCTGTGCGTAGGGTGCGGCCTGTGCAACGATTTGTGCCGATACGACGCTATCGTGATCCAGGACGACAATTACTCCGTGGATCCCCTGGCTTGCGAAGCCTGCCTGGTTTGCAAGGAACACTGCCCGGAACAGGCCATCTATACCGTGGAGCGTCAGGCCGGGTACTGGTTTTTGTCCCAGGCGAGGACGGGCCCTATGGTCCACGCCAGTCTGGGCATCGCCCAGGAAAACTCGGGCAAGCTGGTGACCGAAGTGCGAAAAGCCGCCGCCGACGTTGCGGAAGAGGAGAAGCTGGACCTGGTTCTGGTGGACGGACCTCCGGGCATCGGCTGCGCTGTCATGGCGTCTTTGACGGGAGCGGATTTGGTGATCGCCGTCACGGAAGCCACCCAGTCCGGCTTAAAAGATCTGATTAGAGTAAATGACTTATGCAATCACTTTAAGATTCCCATCCACATCATAGTCAATAAATGCGATTTGAATCCCGAAGTGACCCAAACGGTCAGAAAGTGGGCCCAGGAAGCCAAGGCGCCCATAATCGGCGAAATCCCCTATGATACGGATTTCACCAAGGCCATGATAGAGGCCAAAACCATTGTTGAATATAAGTCCAGCCGGATAGGCGATGAGTTGAAAAACATCTGGAACACGGTTCTGGAAACCATGAAGTCCATTGCCTGATCCCAAATATAAACCCAAGGAGGAACGACAGAAATGAAGATTGCCATACCATCGGCCCAGGGAAAACTTTGTATGCATTTTGGGCACTGCGAGGTCTTTGCCTTTGTGGAAGTAGACCCGGAAGCCAAGAAAATTTTGGGCACGGAATTCCTAACTCCGCCCCCTCATGAGCCCGGCGTGCTGCCCCCCTGGGTGGCCGAACACGGCGCCAAGCTGGTAATTGCCGGCGGCATGGGCGGAAGAGCCATCCAACTTTTTCAGCAGGCGGGCGTCCAGGTGATTACCGGCGCTCCGGCCGATGATCCCGAATCCGTGGTCCAGAGTTATCTTAACTCCGCTCTGATCACCGGGGATAATGCTTGCGGCCACGGGCCGGATCATGTGTGCGATCACTAAAAGATTGGCCTAAAGAGGGAAGATTCAACCCGACGGCTTAAAGGAAATTGGAAATGGATCCGCGATTGCTCTGCCTGCAACCCGGACAACCGCAAAGAAAGAGGAAACAATGGAAAAGGTTTTGATCATTGGCTGCCAAAAGGCCATGGATGATGTTTGCATTGCATGCAGCCGCTGTTTGGTAGGCTTCAACCGTAAGGCCGGAGAGTTTGAAAAGTACAAGGACCAGGACGTGGAATTGATCGGTTTACTGGGTTGCGGCGGCTGCCCGGGCGTCGCCATTGTCACCAGGATGGCTCAGTTCAAGCTGTGGAACGCCCCCATGGAAGAGAAGCCCACCAAGGTGCACATCGCACCCTGCATCGTGGATCACTGTCCGCATAAGGAAACCCTGATTGCAAAAATCAAGGCCAAAGCGGGCGTGGAGGTGATTGAAGGAACCCATCCGTTCAAACCGGATAACATATACGCCTAACGGCGTCAGCAGAATGCTTTAAGTTTTCGGGGAGCGGCCGGATCGCTTTTAACCACTTGTCTCCCGGCGATCATCCTGTCCAAGGCGAGGCCGCTCCCCGAGATAATTTTTTGCAGTTGCGTTGGGGGGTATGATGGATAAGCAAACCATCCCCGAAATGGACGAAGGCGGCTTTGATCCCGGCATTATGGAAACCGCCGGGTACTCAGCCACGGCTATAAAATTTTGTAATGAGCAGCCCAACCGGGGCGTTCTTTCGGACGCCGACCAGGTATCGGAAGTGGCGGGTCCATGCGGCGACAGCATAACGGTTTACCTTCGCATCCGCGAAGGTAAGGTGGACAGGGCCAAGGCCCTGGTATCGGGCTGCCCTGGAGCGGTGGCCTCGGCCATGGCGGCTATGGAGCTTGTCAAGGGAAAGACCCTCACAGAAGCGCTGGCCATTGAAGAAAAAGACATTGTAAGAATGCTGGAATACCTGCCGGACGAAAAGCAGGACTGCATCCAGCTAAGCGCCAAGGCATTGCACAAGGCCGTAGAGGAATACGTTGTCGCCGGGCCTTCGTTTAAAAAGCGGGAGTAAGGGAATGAAAACGTCACGCGGGGCTGCAAACGATTTAAGCCCGGAAGAAGATCCCGGTCCTTCACACAAAGAGAAGCTGGATTTTAAAAGGGCTCGGGAAATATGCAACAGCATATTCGAGGAGTTCGGCCAGGAAGAAGTTGTGGTGGTGGATGGATCGTTCCGCATTGTGGACGCCAGCAGCCTCCCTTTGGAAAAGTACGGGTTGACCAAAGGGCATGCCATTGGCAGAAGATGCCATGAAATCTTTCATCATCAAAAAACCTACAACGAGGACACGCGATACACCTGTCCTCTTGCTGAAGTCAAAAAGACCGGTAAGCCCCATCGTTGCGTGCATATTCATTTGGATAAAGAGGGCCGCAAGCTGATTCATTCCATTTCATCCTATCCTGTTTTCGAGGGGGAAGAGGTGGCCGGAATGGTGCAGTTCCTGCGGGACATCACCTGGGAAACCAATCTGCAAAAGCATTTTGGAGACCAGGAAAAGCTGGCGGCTATAGGCAGATTGGCCGCGGGAGTGGCCCATGAAATCAACAATCCCCTGACTACCATCCTGACCAGCGCCATGCTCATTCAGGAGGATATTCCGGCGGACAATCCCGAACATGAGGAACTGGCGCTCATTGCCAAGGAGGCGCTGCGGTGCCGCAACATCGTCAGCAACCTCCTGGATTTTGCGCGGCAGTCCGAGCCTTGCAAGTCGGATCAAGACGTGAACGACATTGTGGCTGAGGCGGCGGCCTTGGTCAGGAAGCCCGCGAACTTTAAAGACATCCGCCTGACATGCGATCTTCATGGGCGGGAAATCCAGGCGCATTGCGACAAAGCGCAGATCCTGCAATGCCTGGTCAATCTGGCGCTTAACGCAATTGACGCCACCGAGCCGGGCGGGACCATTACCTTTGAAACCAAACTCCTGCCCGAAGGAAACTGGATGGAAATATCGGTGGCGGACACAGGGCCGGGGCTGCCGGAAAACATCGTTGATAAAATATTTGAACCATTTTTCACCACCAAGCCCACGGGAACCGGGCTTGGCTTATCAATCACTCATGGATTCGTTCGACAGCATCGGGGATTCATCAGCGTGGAAAACCGGGCGGACATTGGCGCAGCTTTTACAATCCGCCTGCCCGTACGCGGCGCAAAGGCCCCGGTTGTCTCATTGAAAAAAATTTTAAGCGTACCGTAAATTGGAATTCCGACCTTGATAACGGGGAGGATCAAAAGCCCGGGCCGATAATCCGGCATGGCTTGTACGCGAGGGGTTCCGGGAGCCCGCAAGGGTTCCCGGGTTTTAAAAACGAAGCAAGTGCAAAAGGTGAAAAAGTAGAGAGGGAAAGGCCTTGGTTCAGGAGGCCTTTCCCCCATGCCTTTGCTCCAGTGGCCAGAAAAGGACAGGGCTGTAAGCGGCATTTGGAGACGTTGATGCCGCCTACCCTGACCTGTCCTCTCACGCCGCGACAGGGAGGGTCGTTTGGAGCAAGCGCCCCCAAAACGTGGTTCAAGGCGTCTTGGGTGTGAAGAGGCGGGTTGCAGGGCGTATAAGCCCTGCAACCTTTTTTTATTTTACATAGTCAGCCGCCTGACAGCCCGCTATACCATAAAGTGGGCTTTGCGCTGCTTGTGGATCATGTTGACCTTTCCTTCAGAGGCCATTTCCATAAGCATCTCGGCGATGTAATCCTTGTCCGCATCCAGATGGACGGCCAGGTCCTTAATGGTCTGGGGTTCGCCCTGAGCCTTGAGGGCCCTGGTAAGGCGGGTTTGGGCGAATTCTTCCGCCAGGACTCCTGCAAATTCCTGATCGTATTCCAAAGCATGCCGTTGGGCGCCGCGGTATACGCTTTCCCACGGCCTGCGGAGGGCGGCGGAGAGCAGCAGACGCACCCTGGAGTTTTTGGCCGTATCGTAGATGGCGTGCAGTTTTTCCAGGTTCTGGGGCGTCCTTTCAATGGGATCCATGCCGGCGATGATTTCCGTGTATCCCGCAACTGTTTTGACAAAGCCTTCGGGATTGTTGAAATCCGCATGGGCGAGGGCGATGCGTTTTCTATCGAATCCGGCCAGGGCCAACAGCTTTTTCAGCATGTTCACCCTGCTCCAGCCATGGTCCACCCCAAAGGAGTGATGGCATTCCTCAGGCACGCAGCCGAAGAGGATGACGCCGTTGGCGCCGTCCAGCAGAGCCTTGGCCATGACCGTAGCATCGATCTGGCCCACACAGGGCACGTAGATCATGTGCAGGCGAGGATCCATTGTAAGCCCGGATTTGGCCACGTTATCCGCTGCGGCGTAACCGCCCCAGGTGCAGCCGAAAGCCACCACTTCGCCGGGAGCCAGTTCCTTGGCCAGGGCGCCGGCCGCCGCTTCGCGCTGAATGGTAGAGGCGTTCTGCAGGTACATGGCTTGTTCGGGGCACGCAGCCGCGCCCGTTCCGCCGCCGGTGCAGATCAAGGGGTCGACGGCTCTTCCGAAAGCGCCGCCGATGCCTTCCACCACCTGGATGGCGCCGCACTCGCACAGCTCTTCGCACTGTCCGCAGCCGATGCATTTTTCCAGATCAATGACGCTGACGATGGCGGGGGAGAACAGCTTGCCGTCCTTGGAAAGGTCAATGGTCTCGGCAACCTTGATAGCCGCCCTTCTGCCCTGGGCCAAAGCCTGGCTTAAGTCACAGGGATAAGCTGCGGAGCCGGCCAGGATGGCTTCCTTGCGTCCTACGTTTTCCGGCCTGACCTGGGCATGGTAAGCCCGCAGGAACCGGCCTTCCTTATGATCCAGGTTCAAGAGGGAGGCCACGTCTATGGCGTGTCTGCCGACCACGCGGACGGGGGAGAGAATAAGCTGATCCCAGGGGAGCTCCCGTTCCAGACCGTCATCCTTCACCAGATAGGTCAGGTTCCGCGCCTGGACCGTGGGGCAGATTTTGCCGTCGTACGCCACCCATTGGATGCCCAGTTTCCTGGAAATGCGGCGTTCTTCCGCAGACAGAGGCAGGGGCGTATCCTGGTTATGGAATATGGTGACGTTGCACTTGTCGGAGCGTTCCACCATAGCCCGGCCCAAAGACCAGGCGCCGCGCATGGAGAGATGAGCGAATTCAGGGGTTCCGGCTTCCACGTCGTTGATCCAAAAGACCACATTGCCTTTGTAAGGGCCTACCGTCCAAAGGTGTTCGTCCGCCTCGGACTGGCAGATCACCGAATCGCCGTTATGGCCGAATTCCGGTCCGGGGCTTTCCATCTCGCCGTCCAGACAAGCCATGATCAAACCGGCTTCCACGGCGATGGGCGCTCCGCCTTCAGGATTTTCAAAGCTGACGGAGTAGTTTCCGGTCTTGCCGTTTTTGGCGATGGGATCTCCCACCGTGATTCTTTGGACCAGGGGGCTTTCCTCCACGGCTTTCATGATATTGCGCACCCGGCCGAAATTCTGGCGTTCTCCGGGATATTTTTCATGAAGCAGGCGGATTTCCTCTTCATCATCTAGGGAAAGGGCCATGATGGATTCCACGCCGTGGCGGGCGAACTGCTGCGCCGCGGCATAAGTGGCGATGCCGTCGCCCATGATCAGGACGGGCTTCTCAATGGAGATCTGAAACCGGAGGCCCGGAACCATGGCGGCCAGGTCGGCCACGGAGCTCTTGACGAGCCTGGCGCCTTTTTCGGCCCTTTGGGCGGGCTCCAGGCCGGGATGCACCAGAGCCACGTGATCGCGCAGGTTGACCATGGCGATCTGGCCCACGTCCAGTCCGGAATCCTTCATTTCGTTTTCAAATTTTTTCATCATAAGGCGGCGAGAGCAGCCGGCAATGACGATACGATCCAGGCCAGCATCTGCAATGGCCTTTTTGATGCCGGCTATGCCGGGTTTAAGACACGGATAGGGCATGGTTTTGCAAAAAGCCACATCAGGGGTTTCCACAACCTTTTGAGCCAGAAGCCCCATGTCCACGTTGCCTTTGATCTTGTCTCCGCATTCGCAGAGAAAGACGCCTACTTTGGGTGCAGTACTCATAACATACCTCCTTGCCGGCCATTATGCGGCGTTGGTTTGGTCCTCTTCCATCTTCCCGCGCACCAGATCAATTCGCCTGGCCATAGCGCCGGTGGGGCACACTGACACGCAAGAGCCGCAAGCCACGCATGCTTCGTTCGGCTTCATGAACGGGGAGCCGATTTTTTTGTAAACGCCGCGGCTTTGGGTGGCGATGGCGTGAACCCCCACAACCTCCGCACAAACCCGAGTGCACAGACCGCACATGATGCAGTCCTGTTCAGGGTCCTTTATGGCAAACCGGGTGGATGTGACGCCGTATTTGGCGGCCATGTCCCGGATTTCCTGACTTGCCGGACATTCGGATAGAAGCATTTCGAAAATCCAGCGGCGCACGTTGGTGATCCGCTCGGATTCGGTGTACACGTTCAGACCGTCCTTGGCGGGATACACGCAGGAGGCGACCAGCTTGGTCCAGTCTCCTTCGCGCAATTCCACCATGCACAGGCGGCACGCGCCGCTGGCCTGGACGGCTTCGTGAAAACACAGGGTGGGAATTTCGATGCCGTACTCTCTGGCGGTTTCCAAAACCGTCCAGCCGGGTTCGGCCTCAACATCTATGTCATTTATTCTGAATTTCAGCATGATATTCGTTTCCTCCCTTAGGACACCAGCACTGCGTTGAACTTGCAGGTTTCCTCGCAGATGCCGCAGCGGATGCAAGCGTCTGTGTCGATGGTATGGGGTTCCTTTTTCTCGCCGGTGATGGCGTTGTTGGGGCATTGCTTGGCGCAGGCGCCGCATCCTGTACAGGCGTCCGGATCAATGGAGTAGGTGATGAGGTCTTTGCAGACCCCGGCCGGGCATTTTTGATCCTTGATGTGAGCCAGGTACTCGTCCTTGAAAAAGTGCAGGGTCGTGAGCACCGGATTGGGAGCGCTGGTTCCCAAGGCGCACAAGGCGCCGTCCTGAATGGATGTGGCCAGGGACATCAAGTCTTCAATGTCCTGCTCGCTGCCGCATCCTTTGGAGAAGTCGTCCAGGATCTCGCGCATGCGGGTAAGGCCCAGCCTGCAGGGGTTGCATTTTCCGCAGGATTCCTCTTCCAGGAATTTGAGGAAGTAGCGGGCTACGTCCACCACGCAGTCGCGCTTATCCATGACGATCATGCCGCCGGAGCCCATCATGGAGCCCAGCTTGGTCAGGCTGTCGTAATCCACGGGCGCATCTTTGTGCTTGTACGGGATGCAGCCGCCGGAAGGGCCGCCGGTCTGGACAGCTTTGAACTCGCCGCCGCCGGGGATGCCGCCGCCGATATCCTCGATGATGGTGGACAGGGACGTTCCCAGGGGAACCTCCACCAGGCCCACGTTGTTTACTTTGCCCACCAGGGAGAAAACCTTGGTGCCGGTGTTGTTGGGGGAGCCTATGCTGGCGTACCACTCCGCGCCTTTGTCGATGATCTTGGGAATATTCGCCCAGGTTTCCACGTTGTTCAAAACCGTGGGGCAGCCCCAGAGGCCTTCCTCCACGCTGCGGACGTATTTGGGCCTGGGCTCGCCGGCCTTGCCCTCGATGGAGGTGAACAGAGCAGTGGACTCGCCGCAGACGAAGGCGCCTGCGCCCCGGTTGATCTGGGCGTCAAAGCAGAAGCCGGTGTTAAGAATGTTGTCGCCCAAGAGGCCCAACTCCCTGGCGGCCGCCATGGCCATTTCCAAATGCTGGATAGCCAGAGGATATTCGGCCCGGACGTACATGTAGCCTTTTTCGGATCCCATGGCGTAAGCGCCCAGGATCAGGCCTTCCAACACGGCATGGGGGTCGCCTTCCATCACGCTGCCGTCCATGAAGGCGCCGGGGTCGCCTTCGTCGCCGTTAACCACCACGTAAAGAGGCTGATTTTTCCGCTCTTTGGCCTGCACCGCGCCGCGCCATTTGCGTCCCGCGGGGAAGCCTGCGCCGCCGCGGCCCCTGATGCCGGATTTTTCCACTTCTTCCAGAACCTGTTCCGGAGTCATGGTGGTGAGAGCCTTGGCCAGGGCCTGATATCCGCCCACGGCGATGTAGTCATAGATGTCAGTGGGGTCGATGGTTCCGATGTTCTTCAGAACGTTGCGAGTCTGAAGATTGTAAAAAGGAATCTCATCCATGGTCTGGAGAGGCTCCCCAGTGTTCACGTCCTTGTACAGCAGGCGTTCCACCGGCTTGCCGTTTTTCACCGTTTGCTCCACGATGTCCTCAACGTCCTTGGGGCTGACCCTTTCATAAAAGATTCCCTGGGGCATGATGGTGACCAAAGGCCCCCGGGAGCAAAACCCCTGGCAGCCGGTCGTCTTAACGCCGGGCATGACCTTGGCTTCAATATCCGTCTCGCCCAGGACCTTTTTAAAAGCCCGGGTTACAGCAGGGCTTCCGCTAACCAGGCACCCAGTCCCGTGGCAAACCACGATCTGGACTTGACTGGGATCCTGCCTCATCTGGATCTCGCGACGGAGCTGCACCAGGTCGTCGGAGGACTCCAGGCGTTTCGCGTCTATTTTCTCAGCTAAATTTGCAATTCCCATATTATTGGCCTCCTGCTACGACCTATTCGTTGTCTGTGATAGTTTTCAGCGTTTTCTGGATCTTCTTGGCGGTCACCTTGGGCACGTACTCTTTGTCCACCACAACAACCGGGGCAAGAGCGCAGGCGCCCAAACAGTTCACGGTTTCCAGGGTGTACCGCATGTCCTCCGTGGTTGCTCCGGCATGGACGTTCAGACGCCGTTCCAGTTCGTCGACGATTCTCGGTCCGCCTTTTAAATGGCACGCCGTGCCAAGGCATACGTGAATCTCATGCTCGCCGACAGGCTCCAGGCGAAAAGACTTGTAAAAGGTCGCCATGGAGTAGGCGTGCGTCAGAGGCACCCCTACGTGGTCGCAGGCGGCCTGCATGTTTTCCAATGAAATGTAGCCAAAGGCCTCTTGGATATCCTGGAGAATAAACACCATGGACTCCTGAACTCCCGGGTAGTGATCAATGATCGATTCTATGTCTACGGTTTGTTGCATGTTCCCTCCTTATATGTTGCTTTTTTAAAGCATCTTTGGGGGCGGCCCGCCGGATCCGGCGCCGGTCCCTTTTTCGTCTTGCGACCTACTCTAAGGCAAGGACCGGGCCAAGTTGTGTAACAACTTGTTTTTAAAGGAATTATCAACACGAGACGTGATTGAGCCATTCCGTGCAACATCCAGGAGGCCTGAAATTGTTTCAGCTTGCGTGTGACTTTCCATTTGATTTTGATTATAAAATATTGATATTATATAATTTATTAAATATGAAACATAATATGAAACAGATTTGAAACACTCCCGGCGGCTGAGCCAAGTTATACTTTTATGATATAAAATCAAATAAATACATTGAAAGAGCCTCTTGAAACATGGGTGAAACATTTTAGGAAAGAAGCCTTTGCAGAAAGGCCGCCTTCTGGTACTATGAACCATTATAAATCGCCGGTGTTTCAGGCATGGAATCCAGGACGCAGAATCATTCATGAGAAGACAGGAAATCGAAGGACAGCTTGCAATGTACGCCGGGGACGGAGTTGTGGCCCTGGATAAGGAATTAACGGTGATGGGATGCTCCCGCACAGCCCGCCGGCTGTTGGGGAGAGGCATCAGGCCCGGCGTTCCTTTTCCGCTGGAAGGAGTCATGAAAGGGCTCAGCCTGACTCAGGCGAAAGACGCCATGCACACGGCCATCACCCGGGGCGCCCCCAGGACCGGCGTTCGCGGTCAAATGATCGACGGCGAGGGCAAACGTTTTTCGTGCTTATACTCGGTCCATCCCCTTTTGGGGCACACAGCCAAAGTGATCGGCGTAATCCTGGTTTTCCGGGAAGTGAAATACTTCGCCGATACCACAGAGGAGGACAATTCCCTTGCAAGTTCCTCCTCTTCGTTGGGGGCGGTGTTCGACAGCCTGCCCGAGGGGGTTTTCACCATAGACACCAACTGGCGCATCACCTCCTTCAACCAGGCGGCGGAGCAAATGACGGGGTTTTCCCGCAAGGAGGCCTTGGGCAAGCAATGCCGTGACATCTTTCGGTCCGACTTGTGTGAACGGGGCTGCCCCATGCGTCAGGCCATTGAGTCCGGATCCGCCAAAATGGATCAGGACGTGCGCATTCTGGATAAAGGAGGCGCCAAGCTGAACCTTCTGGTCAACGTGAGCGTGCTTCGCAACACGGACGGCCAGTTAGTGGGCGCTGTGGAGACCTTTCGCTGCCTGACGGACGAGTACCATCTGCCCAGTCTGGCGGACAAGACCGGGCTGTTCCAGGGCATTGTGGGCCAAAGCAATGTCATGCGCAGGCTTTTTCAGATGCTGCCGGACGTTGCGGCCAGCGAGGCCAGCGTACTGCTTACGGGGGAGTCGGGGACCGGCAAGGAAATTTTCGCCAGGGCCATCCATTCCCTGTCTCCGTCGTCCAAAGGCCCCTTTGTGGCGGTGAACTGTTCAGCCATCGCCGAATCCCTGATAGAAGCGGAATTTTTCGGCCATGAAAAAGGCTCGTTCACCGGCGCCGACCAATCCCGGGCGGGGCGGTTCGAGGTGGCCAAAGGGGGCACGATCTTTTTGGACGAAGTGGCGGAACTCAGGCCCGAGCACCAGGTCAAGCTGCTGCGCGTCCTGGAGCAAAAAATGTTTGAGCGAGTCGGCGGAACCAAAACCATCCCCATGGAAGCGCGGGTGATCAGCGCCACCAACCTGGACATTACCGCCATGCTGGAGGAAAGAACCTTCCGGGAGGATCTGTACTACCGCCTGCGCACCGTGCCCATGCACCTGCCGCCCTTGAGGGAGCGGGTGGAGGACATCCCGCTATTGGTGCAGCATTTCATCCGTATGTTCAACAAAAAGCACCACAAGGAAGTGCGGGCCCTGGACCCCAAAGTGCTTAACTTTTTCATGGAGTATCACTGGCCGGGCAACGTGCGCGAACTGGAAAGGGTCATGGAATACGCCTATGTGTTCGTAAAAGGCCCCGTGATCATGATGAAGCACTTACCCACCATCGAGGAATTTGCCGCCAAACGAAAAAGCGGAATTCCCCAGGACATCGATGATGAGGCTTCGGAGCGCAGGGCCATTTTACGGGCGCTGGAAAAGGCCGGGAACAAGCGCCAGGAGGCGGCGAATCTGTTGGGCATGAGCCGCACCAGTTTGTGGCGGAGGATGAAAAGCCTGGGCATGTGCTAAATGTCCCCTTTTAAAAAATGCAAGTTGATTTTTGGAGTTATTTACAGAATGTAAAAGGACGGGTTTCCAATTTTATCCCACCCACGAGTAATTATTACTCAACATTGTGAAATTTTTTACATGGATTTTTTGGGTTTTTCACCTTTCATCGACTATGCTTCATTTTTTTAAATTTTTTTTCTCTAAAAACAAGCTCTCCGCTCTTTTTTCAGCAACGGCGGCCAAGTCCCGGGACGAAAAGCCGGATTTGCTCGAAATGCGTTGCCGGGCAAGGCTTGCGGCGTTCCGGACAAAGTTTTTTTTGGAAAAAAATTGATTAAGATTATTTGACTAAAAACTTCTTCGAGTGGTATTCTTATTTAAACTTTACAACCGGATCGACAAGGGGGCGTTTTCCAGGAACTTCCCCGCCCTTCTGATGGCATACTTAGTGCATTTTAAGTTCCTTTAATATTTCAGAATCACTCTTTTTCAGCAGCACTGTATCCAATCAAACCAATCTTGTGCAAAATCAGAGTCGGAATCCAACCCCTAAACCATCCTACGAAAGGAGTGCAAGATGCTACAACCCAAAACATCATTCCGAAAAAACGGGCGAATCCCGTCATGGGGAATTATGGGCGTAACAATCGCCTTATGTGTCCTCATGAGCCTGGCAGGCTCCCCTGCCTGGGCGACAGACGTCTTCACCATTTCCTCATCCTCCCAGGTTTATGAAGCATTCAAGGACCATGGCACGGAGAGGTTTGAAGCCAAGACAGGCGCCAAGGTGCAAACCGATGTCATGACTTCCGAAGAAGCGCTGGCTCGTCTGGTGAACGGCTTTTCCGACATGGCCGCCATCGCCGAAAGGCTGGACGCCGGCTTGAAACGGCAAGGCTATGTGGAAATTCCGGTTTGTACAGACGAGATCGCATTGCTCACCCACGTACAAACCACCGTGAAAAACATTACCAAAGATCAACTCCAGGGCATTTTTTCCGGGGACATCACCAACTGGAACCAGCTGGGCGGCCCGGACAAGCCTCTTGTCGTCATTGTTCCCTCTGAAAACTCCGCGGCTTTTCGCAACTTTGAACGAATGGTGATGGAAGGACGCCCCATGTCCTGGGATGTCATGGTATCCAAATCCACCATGGCGGAAGACATCATCCGGCGCATTCCCTGGTCCCTGACCTTTGTGGCTCAAGGCGCCACCCGCGGCAAACCGCAGGGCGCCAAGGTGTTGCAGGTCAACGGCATAGGGCCCGGCGATGAAGGCTATCCCTATGTACAGACCTACTCCCTGGTCACCAAAGGCAAGCCCGAAGGCTACGCCAAGGTGTTCATTGACCTGGTCTTTACGGACAGCGTCGCCAATCATCTGAAATCCCTGGGTATGAAGCCAATCGCCCCTTAATGGCTTCCCCCTTTGACGCATAAACATTCACCCGAATTGCCGACAGGAGTCTTCCATGCAAAACGAAAAGGAAAAAAACAGGCAAGAGTTTTACGAAAGGCTGGAGGAAAAGGGGATTTCCCGCAGGGATTTTGTAAAATTCTGTACATTTCTGACAGCTACCATGGGTTTGTCCGCCACCTACGTGGGACAGGTCGTGGATGTGTTCGCCGCCCCGGCCCAGCGCCCCCCGGTCATCTGGCTGCATTTCGCGGAATGCACCGGGTGTTCGGAAGCCGCCCTTCGCACCATGTATCCCTGGATCGACGAAGTGCTTCTGGACATCATCTCCATGGAATACCATGAAACCATTATGGCCGCTGCCGGTCATCAAGCCGAGGACAACCTCCACGCCGCCATGTCCAAATACAAGGACAAATACCTGTGCGTAGTGGAAGGAAGCATCCCCACCAAGTTCGACGGCGCATACGGCAAGGTGGCGGGCCGCACCTTTTTGGAAATCGGCCGCGAAGTCACCAAACACGCCATGGCGACCATCTGCATGGGGTCTTGCGCCACCTACGGCGGCCCCCAGGCAGCCAAGCCCAACCCGGGCGGGTATAAGGGCGTTTCCGCCGCCCTGGGGATCAAAACCATCAACATCCCCGGCTGCCCCCCCAACCCCATCAACCTGATAGGCACCATCGTCAATTATCTGCTCATGGGCAAACTGCCTGCCTTGGATTCCAACGGTCGGCCCCTGTTCGCCTATGCCAACACCATACACGACAAATGCCCCCGCCGGTCCCACTTTGAAAACGGCGAGTTTGTCACGGAGTTCGGCTCCGAGGAAGCCAAAATGGGTTTCTGCCTCTACGAAATGGGGTGCAAAGGTCCCGAGACCTACAACAACTGCCCCATCGTGAAGTTTAATGACGGCACAAGCTGGCCCATTGAGGCGGGCCATCCCTGCATCGGCTGCAGCGAGCCCGATTTCTGGGACGAGATGAGCCCCTTCTTTGAAACTCTGTAGACGGGCGTTTGTCTGTTGAGTCACCTTTTAGCATACGAAAGGAGCTACCATGGGCCAGATAATCACCATTGACCCGGTAACACGAATAGAAGGCCACCTTAGGATAGAGGTGGAAGTGGAAAACGGCATTGTCAAGGACGCCTGGAGTTCGGGCCAGATGTTCCGGGGGATTGAAATCATCCTCCAGGGCAGGGACCCCAGGGATGCGCCCTTGTTTGTGCAACGCTCATGCGGCGTGTGCACCTATGTCCATTACCTTTCCTCCGTGGAAGCCATTGAGGACGCAGTGGGAATCAAGATCCCGGACAACGCCCGGATCATCCGCAACCTGCTCCACGGAGCCCAGTTCCAGCACGATCACATCGTCCATTTTTATCATCTCCACGCCCTGGACTGGGTGGACGTGGTCAACGCCCTTAAGGCGGACCCCAAAGCCACCGCAACCCTGGCGGACAACGTAAGCAACGCCCCCTGGGGCGGCGCGTCCTATTTTAAAAGGGTGCAGGAAAGAGTGAAGTCCTTTGTGGACTCAGGCCAACTGGGCCCCTTCGCCAACGCCTATTGGGGCCATCCGGCGTACAAGCTCTCTCCCGAAGCCGACCTCATGGCCGTATCCCACTATATTGAGGCCTTACGGGTGCAGGCCAGAGCGGCCAAACTGCACGCCATCTTCGGCGCCAAAAACCCCCACCTCCAGTCCTTGGTGGCGGGCGGCGTCACCTGTGCGGCGGACCTCAAGCCGGACCGGGTCGCGGAATTCAAGTACCTGTGGAAAGAGACCCAGGAATTCGTCAAAAACGTGTACATCCCGGATGTCCTGGCTGTTGCAAGTTTCTACAAGGACTGGGGCGCCATCGGCGGAACCTCCAACTACCTGGCATACGGAGATTTCCCCCAGACCGGAGAAGGATCGTCCAGCGACCTTATGCCCGGTGGAACCATCTTCAGACGGAAACTTTCCGACGTCAAGAAGATGGACGAAGACAAAATTACGGAACACGTGGCCAGATCCTGGTACGAAGGCAAAAAGGACCTTCATCCTTACAAAGGCGTTACCGAGCCCAATTATACGGACTACGACCGCGAGGATCGCTACTCCTGGATTAAGGCGCCCAGGTACGACGGCAAGTCCATGGAAGTGGGCCCCCTGTCCAGAGTGCTGGTCGCCTACGGCAAGGGAGACCCGGGCGTCAAGAAATTGGTGGACGACACCCTCGCCCATCTGTCCGTACCCGCCGACGTCCTGTTCTCCACTCTGGGACGGACGGCTGCCCGCGCCCTGGAAACCGTCTTCATCGGCAACGCCATGGAGACCTGGTTGAACGAATTGGTGGGCAACCTCACCAAGGGCGATGATTCCACCTACACCCCGTGGGAAATGCCGGACAAGGGCATGGGCAGGGGCCTCAACGACGTGCCTCGCGGCGCTTTGGGCCACTGGATCGAAATCGACAAAGGCAAAATCAAGAACTACCAATATGTGGTTCCCTCCACCTGGAACCTGGGCCCAAGGGACGCCAAGGGTCAGATCGGACCGGTGGAAGAAGCCCTTATCGGCACGCCCATCGCCGATCCCAAAAGGCCGGTGGAAGTGCTGCGCACGGTGCACTCCTTTGACCCGTGCATCGCTTGCGCCATCCACGTGATCGACCCCAACTCCAACGAAGTGTACAAGGTGAAAGCCCTGTAGTATACCCTTGGAAGCCGGCCCCAGCGCCCCGCAGGGGCCGGCTCCCAACCTCAGTGAAAGGCGATTGCATGGCAAAGCCCCGTATTCTGGTTTTAGGGGTCGGCAACATCCTATTTCGGGATGAAGGCGTCGGCGTGCGCGTGGCCGAAGCCCTGGAACAAAACTATGAGTTTCCCGAGAATGTCACGGTCATGGACGGCGGCACGCTTGGGTTGAATCTTTTAGGCACCATTTCGGAAACCGATCACTTGATCGTGGTGGATTGCGTTCGCAACGGGGGCGAGTCCGGAGACCTGTACAGGATATCCGGAGACGCCATTCCCGAAAGGGTGCGGGCAAAAAACTCCCTGCATCAGGTGGATCTATTGGAATCCCTGACTTTGTGCCAGGCCTTGGGGCCTCCGCCGAAAACCGTGATCCTGGGGGTGGAGCCCCTGGACATGGAAACCATGGCGCTGGACTTGACCGACCTGGTCAACAGCAAGATTCCCGACCTGATGGAAATGGTTTTTAAAGAACTAAAACGGCTTAACGTCGGAGAAATTACGAAAAGGAGCAAACCGCATGTGCCTGGCTGTACCAGCCAAACTCATTGAAATGGATAATGGCATGGGGACCGTAGACGCAGGGGGCGTCAAGAAGAAAATCAGTCTTTTATTGTTGGAAGACGCGGCCCTGGGCGACTACATATTGGTCCATGCCGGTTTCGGCATTCAAAAATTGGACGAAAAACAGGCGGAAGAATCCCTCGCCCTGCTTCGGGAAGCGGTTATGGAGGTGGAGGCGCGTTACAAAAATGAGCAGGATCCAATGTAACCTTGCATTTTTATAGATAATCGGGTTATTGTCCGTAACTTAGCAATCTGAGTCTCTAAACAGAAATTCCTATTAGGCCCGGTCCTGCTCTCCATAGGACCGGGTCTATCCCGCATCTTACTTGGGACAACCCGACACATGCCGAGTCAAATTCCACAAGGACGTCTTCTAAAGATACTTCTCACCAGCGCATTAAAATGGCCTTGGGCGACCATAGCCTTGTTCGCCTGCGTTACCATTTTTTTCGCGGCCCATATTCCCCACCTTGGATTCCGGACTTCCATTTACGACCTGGCCGTGGAGGATCTGCCTTCCACCCAATATTACGAGAAATTCAAAAAAGAATTCGGAAGCGAGGAGGTCCTGCTTGTTGTTGTGCGCGCGGAGAACCTGTTTTCTCCTGAATCCTTTCAGTCCCTTGAGGCCATATCCAACGAACTCTCCGGGCTGTTGGGAGTGCGGAGGCTGATCAGCCTGCCCCAGGTCCGCCAGGACATGGACCTGACCAACAAATGGACCCTGAAGGAATTTGAAAAGATTATCGAACCCATAGAGCTTTTCGACCGGAATTTTCTTTCCCAGGACAAGAGGGCCACGGTCATCTCGATGCTGCTGCACTCCGGCGTGGACAGGAAAAGCATCATTAACGAGGTGGACGCCGTTATTTCCAAGGATTACAAGGGAATCAATACGATTTACCAAATCGGCATGCCGTCCGTAGCCCAGGCTCTGGCCACCTATACGGAAAAGGATTTCGCCCTTTTGCCGCCCATAACCTTTGGCGTCATCCTGTTGATCTTATACGGCCTGTTCGGAAATTTTCGAGGAGTACTGCTGCCTTCCGGAGCTGTGGCTATGTCCTTGACCTGGACCATGGGCATGATGGCGAAAACCAATACGGCCCTTTCCCTGATGACCATGATCACGCCGGTCTTCATAATCGCGGTGGGTACGGCCTACTGCATGCACATTATTTCAGAGTATAACAACAGCTGCCAAAAAGGGGAAATCCCCCGCGAAATCGTCTACCTGTGCTTCTCCCGGGTGGGATTCCCCACCTCCCTGGCCGTAACCACCACGGTAGTCGGGCTGGCGTCCCTGCTGGTCAACCGGATCGAAGGTATCCGGGAATTCGCCGTTTTTTCCTGCTTTGGGATGATAAGCCTGCTGCTTATCATGCTGTTGTTCCTGCCTGCTGTCATGAGTCTGCTGCCTTTGTCCAAAACAGTCTGCAGAGGGCCGGTCGCCCCGTGGGTGGAAAAAATACTGCATGGAATCTTCATCTTGAACCTACGGCACCGCAAAAAAGTGCTGCCTGTCCTGGGCGTGGTTTCCCTGGTATCGGTAATAGGGATCTTTTTTGTAAAGGTGGAAACCAACCCGGTCGACTATTTTAAAAAGAATACGGAAATCAGCAAGAATTTCTACGATATTTATAAAGACATGGCGGGGAGTTTTCCGGTCAATGTGGTTCTGGACGCTAAAAGGAACGACTTCTTTGAAGATCCTAAAAACCTGGCCAAGATGGAGGATATCCAGAATCATTTGGCCTTGTTCGAAGGAGTGGACAAATCCATAACCTACACGGATTTTCTGAAACTGGTAAACTACGCGAGCAACGACTTCGACCCCATCCATTACGCGTTGCCCATGGAGTCCTGGCAAATCAGAACCCTGACAAACACGTACAAAAGCATGCTTGGGCAGGACATGTACTCCCGGTTCATGGACCCGAATATGTCCAAGGCCAACATCATGCTTCGCACGCACGTTTCCAGTTCCCGGGAGTTCTTTCAGCTTCGAGAAAGCATCGAAAAATACCTGGAAGCGCATTATGCGGGAGACCTGAATTACAAGGTCACGGGATTGGGCATGGTCATATCGGAAAGCAGCTACATCCTCACCAGCAGCCAGGTGAAAAGCCTGTCCATTACCATGCTGGTGATCTTCGGCATAATGCTGCTTCTGTTTTTGTCCGGCAAGGTAGGATTCGCCGCCATAGCCACCAACCTGTTCCCCATTATTTTATGCTTCGGCTTCATGGGATGGGTCGGAATAAAGCTGTCCGTGGTGACCAGCCTCATAGCCAGCATAGCCATCGGCCTGGCAGTGGACGACACCATCCACTACCTTGTCCGGTATAACCGCGAGTTCAAACGGGACCTGGACAAGGACCGGGCCATGCGCGACACATTGAGAAGCGTGGGGCCGCCGATCATTTTCACCACCATCACCATCAGCCTGGGCTTTTCCATCCTGTTATTCTCCCATTTTCAGCCCACCTCGGTGTTTGGATTATTGATGGTGATCACCATGATAGCCGCGCTTATAGGGGACCTTGTCTTTCTGCCTGCGATCATGCTCCACATCGAGTTGGTGACAGCCTGGGACCTGATGAGCCTCATACCCAGCCTGGGCGGGATATCGCCTGCGGTGGCCCATGAGTTGCGTCAACCATTGAACGCCGTCAAACTTGGCAGCGAATATTTGCAGACGATGCTGGAAAAAGACCAAAACATTCCCCGGGAAGAGCTTGTCGAAGTCATCGATCAAATCGACTCTCAGATCAACCGGGCCTCCAGCTACATAGACCGATTGGCGGCTTTAGGCAAAAAACCGACAGGCGCTTTTGAGAAACTCAGCCTGAACACGCCGGTCAAGGACACCCTCTCCCTGATTGGCAGGCAGTTTTCTTTAGAAAATATTGATATCAGGCTGGATTTGGCGCCGGACTTGCCTGCTGTAATAGGGCATAGGAACCGTTTGGGCCAGGTGGTATACAACCTGCTCATTAACGGCATGGAGGCGATTGTCCGAAAAACCTGGACCGGCAGGGATACGCACCGTTGGATCGCGGTGAAAACCTTCCAGAAAGGGGATGACGTCATTTTGATGATAGCGGACAACGGCACCGGAATTTTGCACCAAATCCAGGACCGCATTATGGAGCCCTTTTTCACAACCAAGGAAAAAGGGCGGGGCCTGGGACTGGGGCTGCCCATATCACGGGAAATCATCCGGGACTACCACGGCCGCCTGGACTTTTTCAGCCACCCCGGAGACGGGGCTGTGTTTAAGGTTTCCTTTCCCAAGGCGGATCATTGAGTAAAAGGAGCAGATCATGAGCCTGAACCTGTTTTGGCTTCAATGCGGAGGATGCGGCGGGGACACTTGGTCCCTGTTTAATGCGTCCTCTCCCAATGTAGTGGATTTTCTTGAAGCCCAGGACATTAACGTACTATGGCACCCATCCCTCTCCGTACAATCGCACGAGGAGCACAGGGAAACCATCCGGCGGGTGACCGAGGGCAGAGAGCGTTTGGACGTCCTGTGCGTGGAGGGCTCAGTGATTCGAGGCCCGGGCGGGACGGGGATGTACGACGATTTTGACGGTTCGCCCAAAAAGGATCTGGTTTACGCCCTGGCGGCCCAGGCGAAGCATATTGTGGCTGTGGGGACCTGCGCCAGCTTTGGCGGAATAGGAGCGGACGGCGAGATTGAAGCCACCGGGCTGCAATTTCATAAACACGAGCCGGGCGGTTTTTTGGGGGAGGATTTTGTCTCGGGAGGCGGCAGGCCGGTCATTAACATTCCCGGGTGTCCTTGCCACTGCGACGTCATTATCGGCACGCTAAGCGCTATCGCCCAAGGAACGCCCCCGGAACTGGGAGATTACAACATGCCCCTGGAATGGTTCGGGGTGATGGTCCATCAGGGATGCACCAGAAACGAGTACCACGAATACCGGGTGGAAGAAAAACGCATGGGGGAAAAAGGCTGCCTGTTTTTCTACCTGGGCTGCCATGGGCCTCTTGTCCACGGGGTGTGCAATAAGCTCCTTTGGAACGGCAGGTCTTCAAAAACCCGGGTGGGCGTGCCCTGCTTTGGATGCACCCGGCCGGACTTCCCCCAGTTGTACCCGTTTTTTGAAACCAGAAACATCGAGGGCATTCCGCTGGAACTCCCTGAGGGCATGGATAGGGCGCATTACATGGCATACAAAGGCATGGCCGCCGCGGCAGCCCCCGCCCGCCTGAAAAAAAGAAAAACGCGCATCTAAGTTTCGGAGGTTGATTATGAGCGCCCGAAAAAAAGTCGTCGTTCCATTGAACCGGGTCGAGGGAGACCTGAAAGTTCATCTCGAGTACGATGGCAATAAAATCTATGACGCTTTCAGCGCCGGAACAATGTACCGGGGCTTTGAAAATATCATGAAGGAGCGCGGCCCTCTGGACGGGCTGGTCATCACGCCCCGTATCTGCGGCATATGCACCACGTCCCATCTATACGCAGCTGCAAAGGCCCTGGACATGATTTCCCAGGCCGTGGTCCCTGACAACGCCACGCGGGTGCGCAACATCACCTTGATCGCGGAGCAGCTTCAAAACGACGTGCGTCACCATACCATGCAATTCATGGTGGACGCGACCAATCCCGTCTATGAAAACGCCCCCTTTTATGAAGAAGCTATTGAACGATACACCCCAATTCGAGGAAGCAGCATTGTATCGGCAATCCAAAGCACAAAGCGGGTTTTGGAGATAGTGTCCATACTGGGCGGGCAATGGCCTCATTCCTCTTTCATGGTTCCTGGGGGCGTGGTTTCGGTTCCCGGCGCCAACGACATTATGCAGTGCAAGTATGTGCTCAGGCGCTTTAAATCCTGGTACGAAAAGCAAATTCTGGGCTGCACATGCGAAGAATGGAATCAGGTGCAAAGCGCCCGGGACCTTGAGGATTGGCTGGAATCCTCTCCCAGCCGCTATAGCAGCGACCTGGGCTTTTACCTTCGCTTTGGTCGGGAAGCAGGGCTTGACCGCCTGGGCAAAGGCACGGAGAACTTCATCTCATACGGCTTTTTGGATATGCCTCGTAAAACCGGGGTAAAATCGTTGGGAAGCACGGGATATTATTTTCCGGCCGGATTTGTAAGCAGCGGCATGGTCCGGCAGGTTAACCAGCACGAAATTAAAGAAGACATCTCCCACTCCTGGTTTACTAACGACGAGACGGAATTGCATCCTTACGAGGGCGTGACCATCCCCTACGCCACCGGCTCTGAGGGGCGTCGCTACTCCTGGGCCAAAGCGCCGCGATACGACGGGCATCCGGCGGAAACCGGCCCCCTGGCCCAAATGATGGCCCTTCAGCATCCGCTGTTTACGGACATGGTCAATCAAAGCGCCCCGTCCGTGTTTTCCCGGCAGTTGGCAAGAATAGTAAGGCCGGCGCTCACGATTTCCGTCATGGATCAATGGCTTGATGAAATCGCCGAAACGGATGAGCCTTTTTTCACCCCATACAATGACATCAAAAACGGCCAGGGACATGGAATGGTGGAAGCCCCCCGCGGCAGCCTGGGCCATTGGGTGATTATTGAAGACGGCCGAATCAAGCGGTATCAAGTGATTTCCCCCACGACGTGGAACGCCTCTCCCAGGGACGCAAACGGACAATTGGGACCTTGGGAAAGGGCCCTGGCGGGGACCGCAATAAAAAATCCGAACGCGCCCATAGAGGTGGACCACATTGTCCGGTCCTTTGATCCATGCCTGGTTTGCACTGTCCACTGTGCAGACTTGCGATGGGAGGTCTAAGGAATGATTCCCGACAGGATAAGCGACGTTATCAAGGAAAACCAGATATTGCGCAATGAAATCCGGGTCGCCAGGGAAGCGGCGGAAATCACGGCGCACCTGGTGGTCAAGCAATTTCAGGAAACCGAGCGCATCCTAAGACGCTTTCAACAGTCCAACGCCCAAAGAAAAGCGGTTTTGGACGCGGCCACGCAAATCGCGATTATTGCAACGGATTCACAGGGATTGATTACGGTTTTCAACACCGGCGCGGAAAACCTTTTGGGATACAGGGCCGAGGAAATTATCGGCAAAGAGACGCCCCTGTTATTTCATACCGATGACGAGTTGCAAGAGGCGGCCGGAACGCTGAGGGAAATTTGCAATAAGCCGGTTGCAGGAGTGGACATATTTCTGGAGACGGCTCGTCAGTGGCCTTCCCTGCAGCGGGAGTGGACCTATGTGCGCAACAACGGCGCGCAATTTCCCGTGGAAATGTCCATCAACCTTTTGCGGGAGCAGGATTACGCCATTTCCGGCATGATGTTCATCGCCATGGATATATCCGCGAAAAAAATATCAGAGCAGGCCTGCCAGGAATCCGAGCAAAAATACCGCGCCCTGTTCGACTCCAATCCCAATCCCATTTTTGTCCTGGACCCGGAAACCTTGAAGATTTTGGACGTCAATCCCATGGCCCTGGAAGCCTACGAATACAGGAGAGAGGAGCTTGTGGGGCTATCCTTCGCCTCGTTAGGCGATATGAAGGAGAACGACGAGCATTTCAGCATGATCAGGAAAAGACAGTACCACGAGGGCGTTAAAAGCCTCAAAGTGCGCCAGTTCAAGAAGGGCGGCAAGCCGTTTTACGTCAATTTCCGCACCTGCCCCATGGAGTACCATGGACGGGAGGCGGCCATCCTGACTGTGGACGACATCACTGAAATGCTTGAAAAGGATGCATTGCTGATTCAGGCGGGAAAAATGACCATATTGGGGGAGATGTCCGCGGGGGTCGCCCACGAGCTTAATCAGCCTTTGAACGCCATCCGGGTGGGCAATGAGTTCCTGAAGGTCATGGCGGAAAAAGACAGGCAAATTCCCCTGGACGAGCTTAAACTGGTGGCTGACGAAGTTACAGCTCAAGTGGATCGGGCGGCGGCTATCATCAACCGGTTAAAAGCCTTTGGCAGAAAAGCCGAGTGTGAAAAAGAGCCTGTTGATATCAATGTACCGGTTAACGGAGTATTAGGCATGATCGGCAGGCAGCTGGCCCTGGAGAACATTACGGTTACTCTGGAACTGGAAAAAAACCTGCCGCCGGTCATCGCCCATGAAAACCGCATGGAGCAAGTGCTGTTCAACCTGATTACGAACGCCAGAGACGCCATCGGCGACAAAAGGGATTGCTCCATGTCTCCGTACGTAGGGAACATCAATATTCGCTCCTATAGGGACGGCGATATGGTTGCGGTGGAGATTACGGACAACGGCGCCGGCATGAGCCAGGAGGTTCAAGAGCGCATTTTCGAGCCTTTTTTCACCACCAAGGAAGTGGGAAAAGGCATGGGCCTGGGGTTGTCCATCATATACGGCATTATCCGGGACTACGGCGGACGCATAGAGGTGCAAAGCAAGGAAGGAGCGGGGTCGGTGTTCACCTTCTTCTTCCCCGTAGAAGGCGCCCAAGTCGAAACATAGGAAAGACTGTTAGGAGGCGTTTATGAAAACCATTTTGGTGATTGACGATGAAAAACCGACCCTTACTATGTTTCGCCTGTTGCTAAAAGCCATGGACTATGAGGTTCTGCTGGCCGAGTCCGGCGAGGAAGGGATAGCACTCTTTGAGCAAAACAAGCCGGATGTTGTAATCACGGTTATAAAAATGCCGGGCATGGATGGTTTTGAAGTCATCAAAACCATCCGGGAGATGGACGCCGGCGTTCCCTTTATCATCATTACGGGGCATGGGGACGTCAGTCAGACGGAAGAGGCTGCGCTCTCCGACACCGTGGGATTCATCAACAAGCCTTTGCAGCGTGAGGCCTTGGAAGAGGCCCTGGAAAAAGCCTTTGCTTCCTAAGGCGCGGATAATCCGTAACAAAACCCGAAAGCCGAGGGGCTTTCGGGTTTTTTAATTCCAGATAAAGAAATCGGCGGTTATTGTTCGGATACGGTCTGAAGAATATAAATGGCTTCCTCCAGGCTGATTTTACCGGCGCCGTCCACGTCGGAGTCCAGGTTGGCGTCGTTGGCGATGCCGATCATGATTTTCAGCACCTGAATGGCGTCCGCCATATCCACCACAAAGCTGCCGTCCACGTCGCCCTTTAGAATTTCAATATCCATGGTTATGGGGGACCACAAGTCCACGGTCGCCGGATTATCGGAGGCGTCCATAATGGCCTGGGCCTGAAAGGTGACCGAGGTGGTTCCGACCTTTTTAGGAATAAAACTGACGGAAATGATGTCGGTTTCCGATACGGCCGAAACAGCGCCTATGTCGCCGGATCTGGTAAGGCCAAGGACCAGGGTTCCGGGGACGTCCTCCTGCAGGGCCGCGCGTAAAATCGTGGGGTCTGCGCCCGCGTTATTGAACAGGGTTCCCTCCGTGGTGGAAGGCTGAACCGGGAGCCCGTTTTCCAGATCCACAACCTCCAGGTATTCCGGGTCGTAAACCAGGTCAAAGGCGATTCCGTATGCGGCGCCGATAGCGTCCACGGACACGTTAAGGTCGAATGGGCGGCCTTTTAACTGGGTGGCGTCTGCGTTCAGGGTGACCGTCGCCGCCAGAGCCGGGGAGGAAAGCAGGGCTAAAGCCGCTAAGACGGCAAAGGCCCGAATCATTGACTTATTTATATGTTTCATGGCGCAGCTCCAACTTATTCATTATAGACTTCGATGGTGAAAGAATATGACTCCGTCTGGCCCCCCAGCCCCACAAGGTTGAACGTAACCTCATGGACGCCGTTTTCCAGGCTGGTTGTGTCCAGGACATAGGTGTATGGGGTTTGTGCGGATTCCTCTTCGTCAAAACGCTCATTATCCACAAACACCACAATTTCGTAGCGGCCTTCATAAAAGTCCTCCACGTCTTCCGCAGTCACTTCCATGGTCAGAGGATAATGGGAGGAAACCTTAATCGGGCCGGTTTTTCGCAGGCTTGCCAAGGGCGCGCCGGTTGCGTCATTAACCGTAAACTTAGGGGCGTCATGCCTTGCCCTGGCCACCAGATAGGCCGTGGAAATGCCGGTTGATGCACGTTCCAGGGAGCTTTTCCGCACCGTGCTGACAGTGATCAGCGCCTCGCCCGTCGTGCTGATTTGCTGTGCACTTTGGGATTTTGCATATGCGACATAGTCGTCGCTGCTTCCCTGCACCAGAATGGAGTTGACCGGCAGCTTGAAGCACAGGGGCAAAAGCATGGCTCCCTCCTGCTCCATGACCCTGATGGAGCCTCCGCTGTCCAGGCCGTTCCAGGCAACCGTATACGTTCCCTTGCCGTAAGGCGCCCAGTTTACAATACTCGCCAGAAACGGGCCGTTGTGGATGCCCGCCCGGATGTTGACCCGGACCGGCTCCTGCACGGTGAACTGCACATTGTAGCCCTCGGCCGTGGAAATCATTTCAAGCTGGATATCGGCTTTCTCGCCGCCGGAAAACGCCGTGGGATCGTAGGTGTAGGCGTCCCCCTGGGAGTCCCTGGCCTGCAAGGAAATTAAGTAGGCTTCATTGGGGACCATGGCGCCGGAGTCGTCCTTGCCGTCCCATGCAACGGAATTGATGCCGGCGGAACGGTACTCACCGTCCATCAGCACCCGAACGACCTGATAGTCCGGGGTGTAGATCATAGCGGTAACCTGAGCCGGCTGGGCGAGCCGGTAGGATATGGCCGCCGCCTCCCCTGGAACCAGAACGCTTTGGCTAAGACTGACCTGATCGATGACCGGCGGCGCACTCGCCCCAGCAGGCCCTTGAAGCGCGGTGATAATCCCTAACATAAGCGCAAAGGCCAATAGCGATTTTACGACTCGGGTTGCCGTCCTCATAATGTTTCTCCCTCTACCTATCATTTTACCCAACAGGGGTGTGAGCATGTACTTTTTAATTCCGTCACCTGGCGGCTGTCAGCGCCGCCGGCGTCAATCGTCCAGATTTCACGATGGCCGGAACGGCTGGATATAAAAGCGATCCTCGAACCGTCCGGGCTCCATGAAGGCTCCCCGTCGTAGGAGGGGCTCCGGGTCAAACGGGTTTTTTCTCCCTTGGGGTAGGAAACCGCCCAAATGTCGAAATTGCCCTCCAGGTTGGAAGTATAGGCCAGCTTGCTTCCATCAGGCGACCATACGGGAAAAAAGCTGTCCGCCCCATCATGGGTCAACTGACTTTGGCTACCGGTTTTAAGATCAATAACAATAATCTCCTCGATGACTCCCAATACAGGATCTCGTTTAAAGCTGGCGCAAGCCATTAACTTGCCGTCCGGGGAGTAGGAGGGAAAGGTCATCATAGGCGGAAACTTGGTTATCTTTTCCGGCAGCCGGAAGATATCGCCCTCTTTTTTTATTGAAAATATTTCCGCAGCGTCCGCCGGGACGGCCGTGTATTCCACAAAGGCCAGTTCAAACCCGGCGGGAGCCCACGTGGGTTGGGCGTAAATGCCTAAAGGCAGATTGACGGTGTCCGCCTCTCCCGTCAAGGAGTCCATGATCCTGATCTGCTTGCGGCCGCTTACGTAGGCTATATGCTTGCCGCCCGGACGGACCGCTGGAAATCGTTCGGTCTGCGTGGTGCGGGTCAATTGGCTTAGGTATTTAGTCTCGGGCTCGATAACCCACAAGTTCCATTGATCCTGGGCGTTTGCGGCGAAAACAATATCCCCGGTCTTCACTCCTCCGGCGCAGGCAGGGCTGCATAAAGCGCAAAAGGCCAAAAAGGCGCACGCCAGAATGGCCATGGCCTTTGCAGCCTGCAGCCTATTATGAGTATGGACGTTTTTCATTTTTCGCCTATTGCCGTTTGTTGGATTCATTTTGCTATCATATACTCGATGCGCGCCTTTATGGCGCCCAGATAATCTGCATGGGGCGTTTGGTAGTCCCGGTATCCTCTTGAAATATTCAAAGAGCGTCCGGACTGGCTTTGGATGAACATGATCCAGTTTTTTAGTGGATTCTCCTTCCGCCATAACTCCCTATAAAGCCGTATCTCCACGACTTCACTAAACGCCATGGTTTTCTCGCCTTTTGAAAAGCCGACGCGGCTCTCCTCCCTGATCTCCTTTTTATGGGCGTCCACGTACAAGGTGTAGGAAACGCCCAGGGATATGAGCAGGGAAAGAACGGCGGCGCCAATCCATATGGCGCAGCATATGACGCCGTACTGCTGCAGGCCCCAGCCGGGATTGACATCGTCTGTCAACAAGAGCAAGGGCGTTATGCCGATAAAACACCCGCCGAAGAACGGAACGCCCGCCTTCCACATGAGGGACATGCCTGTGTTGAGCTTTAGCACGGCCCCGGAATCTTCCACGCCCGGCGCATTGGGCAAAGGCGAAGCGCCGTCATACGTGGCGCCCACGGAATCCGCAGTCCTGCTGTCATTGCTTTCTTTAAGCATGACAGCGACGGCGAACACCAACAGGCCGACCAACACCGAAACGCCCGCGAACCAATCGCGCAGGAACTCCCTGCTGAGAACCGCCTGGCCGGGATCTTCCGGGTCATAGTACACCGTGATGGGGTCTCCCTGCTTGTAGCGGTATTGGATGCCGCCGTAGGTCTTGAGGGATTTTTCCCTAAGGTGATACCTGTACCCCGTGTATGACCTCCCCTGCACCGTGTAGGAATACTCCAGGTAATATCTCCGCTTTTCCTGGTCGTTCCACCAGCCGTCCTGGGAGACCTTTGCAACCACGCCCTGCACGGACTGCCACTGCCGGCTCATGGCGGATTGCTGAATAATCTGGTGCACGGTCCCGGCGAGAGCGAGGCCGAATACAACGGCCACGACCGCAAAAAGGGGCGTAAGCCGGGTTTGCTTTTTTTCTTCAGGAGCCAAAGTATACTCCTATTTCCAACTTGTTCGCGGTTAACCTCCGAAAATCGTCAATGGCCCGAATGGTCGGTTTATCTCGTAGAAAGTCTGCTCGTAAGTAAACTTCCAGATGCCGACGGTGCCTTTGATGGCGCCTCCGATACTTCCGCCGAAGGTTAGCTTAAGTCCGCTGCTGGAGCCCTCCAGGCATAGGTTCACTGCGCCCGTGACGCTGCCCGAAACATGGGCTTTAACCCAGCCCGAGTCCTTTTCCTCCATGGACGCCCCGAACAACGCCGCAAGCGTCAGGCTGCCGTTAATGCATCCCTTGGCGGAGTAGGAGTCGTTGCAGTTATCCGTGGCTCCGGCCACACTGCCGGAAACTCCCCAGCTAACCTGGGCGACCAGGCCGATAAAGCCCTTGGAGGTAAACAGCCAGTTGTCAATATCCCAGCTGACGCCCCAGGGGGTTTGAATGTAGCCGGTGTCTCCGCTCCAGGAAACTTCCAGGCTGAGTTCCTTGTCAACCCGGTATTCGCCTTTGTGCTTGGTGCCTTCTCCGCAGCATTTTTTACAGGCCTTGTAGTTGAAGGCCACTGTGGGCTCGCCCATGCGCTTGGCGACGAAGTCCGGCAGATACTTTTTCAGAAGCGCGCCGTCAAAGGAGAACGACGCCCCGGAACATTCCTCCGTAGCCGTGCCCCTGGGGTCCACATACCTGGCAGGGTTGGACATGGCATATTCGTAGAGATTCATGCCATCGACAAAACCCTTGGGGTCGGGATTCAGGAAGCGTCCAAGCTCGGGATGCAAATACCTGGCGCGGTAGTAGTAAAGGCCTGTTTCCTCGTCATACCGCTGACCGGTGAACAGGAAGGGGTTGCTTTCGTTGGATTGGCTGATGGAGGAGCCGTTTCCGTCAAAAAAGGAAACCTGGCCGTAAGGCGTGTAGCGATAGGTTTCCACCACGGCCCCGGTGGAGTCGGTCAGCGCGATGGTGGAGCCCAGCACGTCGGCGTGATAGTAAAGGTCTTGCACGCCGCGATGCATGAGGACGGGTTCGTCCAGGCGCATGCCGTACACGTAATGGGCGGTGACCACGCCGGAGACCTTTTCCTCTATCACCCGGCTGTCGTCGTATATATACTCTGTTGTGACGCCCCCGGCGACCTTCTTCACCCTGCGGTTAAGAGCGTCCACCGTAAATTCCGCCATCACCTGGGAGTCGGAATTCCGGGTGACTTTGGTCAACTGGTTTTCGTAATCGTAGGTGTATGTGTAGACTCCGTCGTTAATGAGGTTGCCATTGGAGTCGTAGGAGTAGCTCGTTCCGCCAACGTCGGTGTATTGGCTCATGACGTTGGGGGTGCGATTTTCCGTAACGGAGTTGGTTGTCACCGAGGTCCAGTTGCCCAGGCTGTCCAAGGTCCAGTCTTTTTCAAAGTCAGGAGAAGGAATTTCATGCGAGTCGTTTGGCGGGCCGCGCCGGAATTCCGTCAACCTTTGGGCGTTGTCGTAAGTGAACTGCTGGGAAAGAGCCGCCATGTCCGTGCGCAGGGCGTAAAGCCTGTTGCCTTCATGGTCGTAGCCGTACAAGGCCCCGAGGAATTCCGAGCCCGCGCTTTTATGCGAGATCCCCGTAATCCATCCGATCTGGTTGTACGAGTATTCAATCTCCAGGCCGTTGCCCAAGGTGCGGGTGATGGGCCGGCTGACCGAGTCGTAGTCCCACGAGGCGATGGTCGCTCCGCCTTCGTAGCCAACGCTTTCCAGCTTGTCTCTCAGGGTGTAGGCCTCTACAACGCTAACCCCGGAAGAATAGTTGATGGTGCGGGTGCGGCTGATGACGTCGCTGGAATAGGTGGTTACGGTTCCCGCCTGGTCCGCGGACAGGATGCGTCCGGCGGCGTCGTAGGTCATGGTGACCGTGCCGTAGTTGTTCGTGGCGGTCAGCAGCCTGCCCAATTCGTCGTATGTGTAGTCGTATTGCGACGAGTCGGGGTAGATGCGCGCCGTAATGCGGCCCACCTCATCCCGTTCGTACTGGATGAGCGTTCCGTTTTGATCGGTCTTGCTGATGATCCGGTTGGCCCCGTCGTACGTCACGGACTTTGAAGATCCATTCGCGTATTCCACAACCCGCAGGCGCCCGGCGTCATCGTAGATGTACTCGGTTTCGGCGCCTTTATCGTCCGTCATCTTCACCATGGCGCCAACCGCGTCAAACTCCAGGCTGGCGGTATGGCTCAAGGGGTCGGTAACGGAGATAAGGCGATTGGCCGCGTCGTATTCCTGGGTGGTGACCAGCCCCAGCCTATTGGTGACCTTAACCAGGTTGTACGCCTCATCATAAACGTAGGACGTGGTGTTTCCTCTGGCGTCAGTCAGGGTTTCAGGCTTGTTAAAGGGTGTGTAGGTGACGGTCTGGTGCGCGCCGTCGGCCACGGTGATTTTTGTTTTATTGCCGTTGGCGTCGTACTCGTAGGTCTCGAACAGACCGCTGGTATCCCCCACGGTCTTCAAACGATTCAGCTTGTCGTAGGTGTATTGAATAACATTGCCCGTGACCGTGGTGAAGCTCAGCTTATTGCCGTTTTCGTCGTAGGAGTATGCCTTGATTTCACCCAGGGAGTTGGTTTCGGTAATTACGTTGTTTCTGAAGTCGTAATCAAAAATCGTGGTTTCGTCCAAAGGATTGGTTTCTGAAATCCGCTGCCCAATGCAGTTGAACACCCGGGTGGAGACGATGTCGTCCTCGTCCGCTTCAGGATCCGTATCCGTTATCTTAATAATGACTTTGGTCTGATTGCCGACCGCGTCGTATTCGTAATAGGTGACATTGTCCTCGCCGTCCGTGGTCTTGATCCGGTTCCTTACGCCGTCGTACTCGTAGGAAACCGTGTTGCCAAGCGGGTCGGTCTCGGTAAGCAGGTTGCCCACCAGGTCGTAGGTATAGCTCCACGTTTTACCCCGGGCGTCGATCTTGGTCAGCTTTCTACCCATGGGGTCATACGTGAAGGACGTGGTTCCAAAGGCGTCCGTGACCGTTTCCTTTTGCTTGCGGTCGTTGTACGTCCAGGTTTTGGTGTTTCCCCTGGGGTCGGTTTCCGTAAGCACGTTGCCGAGAACGTCATAGGTGAAGGTGGTGGAATTCCCCAGGGAATCCGTAATGCTCGTTTTGCGGCCTTCCACATCGTAGGTGAAGGTGGTGGTTGCGCCCCTGGGATCGGTGGAAGTCACCCGGTTGCCATTACCGTCGTAGGTAAAGGTTTGGTGGTTTCCGTCCGGGTCTTCTATGTCGGTAACCCGGCTTAACAAGTCGTAGGTTGTCGTCCAGGTATTGCCCCTGAAATCCGTCTTGGTCACCATGCGGCCAAGATCGTCATAGGTGAAGGTGGATTGTTCTCCGTCCGGGTTTGTTATGGAAGTCTGGTTCCCGGCGTCGTCGTAGGTGTAGGTCCAGGTGTTGTTTTCGCCGTCGGTCCTGGTAAGCATCTGGCCTGCACTGTTCCAGGTAAAGGTGGTGGTGCAGGACAGGGGATCGCGGAGTTCAATCAGGTTGCCGCTGCCATCGTAGGTGTTGGTCCACGTATTGCCGCGGGCGTCCGTTTTTGTAGCGATCTTTTGAAAAACGGGATCGTAGGTATAGGTGGTCACATAGCCCAGGGCGTCCGTCTCCGTCAGAATTTGCCCGTAGCTATTATAGGTGTATGAGGTTTCTCCGCCGTTGCCGTCCGTGATTTTGGAGGGCCAGACATTGGCGCTGATTTCGGTGAGGATTTCGGTTCCGTCGGGCAGAACGCTTTTGGTTACGTTTCCGTTGCTGTCAAAGTAATAAGTATACTTATTGTTCAGCGGGTCGGTTTTCTCGGTGTAGCCGGTGAAATACTCATAGTAAAAGATTGCGCCCGGCCGCCCGTAGGACGTGCATTTGTCGTCATCATCATAGGTTATCACCCAGATGGTATTGCCGTTTTTATCCACCACGGAAACCAGGTTATGATTTTCGTCGTAGGTGTATTTGATGCTGTAGTTAAGCGGATCGGATACGCTGACCAGGTTATCGAGCAGGTCGTAGGTGTAGGTCCATTGCCTGTTCAGGTCATCCTTGACCGTTGCGATTTTTCCCGCATCATTAACGGTGAAGGTCAACTTTCTTCCGGAGGCGCTACTGGTCGCCGTTTGCATGGCGCCGTTAGCGTCGTAGGTGAAAGTCAGGGAGTTGCCGAGTATGTCCTCAACCTTGTCCAGGTTTCCCTGGGCGTTAAAGAGGTAAGACGGCCTGGACAGACCGGCTGAGCAAGCCGGGCAGTTCAGGTAATAGGTCCCGTCCGGATTTTCGGTCAAAGTATCCGTAACCGCTGAAGACTTTGGGACGTAAGTTCCGTCGGCATACTTGTCGAACTCCAGGCGCACCCCATTGCCCTGGCGAATAATGACCGTAACGCCTTCAGCGCTTTCGGTTTTAATCAGTTTGGCGGTCAGGTTGGAAACCCAGCCGTAGCCGAACGGGCCGTTGAATCTTTCCTGGGAGTGATACACCCGCGAAAGCCTCAGGGCCGGCCCTACTCCGGCGATATCCAAATCCACAAAACCCAGGGTGAAGTCGCCGGTGTCCACGTACACGGGGGACTTGGTGCCGTCCGGCTTGCACGTATTATTGCAGTCGGGTTTGCACTCCGGCTTGGGCGGCTCCGGCGGATCTTTGGGCGGCGGATCCGGCGGTTCCGGAGGATCGGGCGGAGGCGGATCCGGAGGATCGGGAGGATCAGGCGGTCCCGGGTCCGGGCCGGGAGGTCCGTCGGGCGGAGGATCCGGATAAGTGGTCGTGTTGTGGCCCGAGTCCCATGGGGCGTCGTAGGCCCTGGCCACCCTGGCCTGGTACATGAAGCACATGAAGAGTACCAGCACCAATGCCAGAGCTCGTTTTATGGTTTGGCTATGCATCGCCTGCTCCTTGAATTAATAAAACACTATCAACAATGCATTGGCGTCTTCGGACTTATTGCCCTCCGAATCCGTTGCAATGACCTTGATCCGATACACTCCCGGAGGCACAAAATTGCCTGCGTCGTTCTTTCCGTCCCACTTCATGCTGCTGACCGCTCCCGCGGGAACGTCCGAAGCCGTGACGGTCCTGACAATATAATTGTCTTCGTCGAAGATATTGACCGTGATGTCGGAAACCTTGGACAAATTGAATCCGAATGTGGCTTGATACTGGTCATCATAGGGATACACATCCGGGTTCAGATAGGTGGGCGTCACGGTCAGGTCCGCCACAACCGGCAGGTTGTTCACGATGATGGCGTTAGGCGGCAGATGCCAGCCGAAAACGGCGATGACGTAGTTGCCCGGATCAACCAGGTTGCCGATGTCGTTTGTACCGTCCCATACCAGAACGTAGCTGCCGCCCTTTTGCGGCTTGCGCATGACCAGGGTTTTCACCCGGGTTCCCGCTCCGCTGCTAAAGGGTGCGATGTAAACCGTGACTTCCGACTTGCCGTCCAGGGTATAGCGGAAGAAATTGGTGTCCGCACTGAACGGGTTGAACGTGGCGGGATAAACCACGCTGGGATAGTACAAGGCGGTGTTGACGTTGCCCGTCACATCATAGGTATAGGAAAGGCCGCCCGCCTCATAGTCGATGGTAAAGAGATACACCCCCGACCTGACCAAGTCGCCGGAGTCGTCTTTTCCGTCCCAGGCGTCCGAGTAGTATCCGGGATTGCGCACGGCCTGATCCACCAGCTTACGCACCACGGCGCCCACCCGGTCCTTAATGTATATGGTCACCTTGCACTGGGCCGTCAGGACGGAGTTAATGGAAACGGTTCCCAGGGCCGGATCGAACTGATCCCTGCTTAAGGAAGCAGTAATGCCTGCGGAGGCATTGATATTGACCGTATCCGTATCCTGCAGCCCGTCGTTGTCCGTCACCCGCAGGACGGCGTCGTAGGAGCCAGGCGCGTTATAAGTATGCGTCGTGTTCGGGCTGGCGGCGGAGGAGTAGTCGTAAGTTCCGTCGCCTTCAAAGTCCCACTCGTACAGGACTATGGTCCCGGCGTCATCGGCGCTGCCGCTGAAGGTCACCGCTAAAGCGGTTTCCCCGCTGGTTGGGGTTGCATCCGCATGGGCTGTGGGAGCGCCTATCTCCTTGACCCAGACCTTTACGGAGTCGGTGTCGGTCTTGCCGGAGTCGTCCGTCACGCGCAAGGTTGCCGTGTACTCGCCGACGGCGTTATATGTGTTGGTTGTCGCTCCCGTGCTGGTGGAGGTGAAGTCATAGGTCCCGTCGGTGGTGAAATCCCACTCGAACTTCCTGATGAAGCCGTCCAGGTCCTTACCGAACCCGTTGAACTCCACTTCCAGGGGAGAATTGCCTTCCTGGGGAGACGCCGAGGCGAAGGCCTGGGGCGCTCCGTCTTCGTTGGGAGGCAGCACATTGATGGTTACTGTCGCCGTATCACTGTATCCGCGGTTATCCGTCACTGTCAGGGAGGCGGTGTAGGTTCCGGGCAGCGAGTAGGTGTAGGTGCGTGTGGAGGTCCTGCGGCTGTCCCAGTCGCCCGTGGAGGTATCCAGCACGCCGTCTCCATTGAAATCCCACATGAAGTATTCAATGGTGCCCGTGGGGCTGTACGCATTGGATATGAAGGTCACGGTCATGGGCGCCGTACCCGTAGTGGGGTAAGCCCCCGGCAGGCTTTCAGGGAACACGCCCGCACGGATCACCACGGAGTCCGTGTCCGTATTCCCGTCATTGTCGGTAACCGTCAGGGTCGCCACATACTCGCCCAGATCCGGGTAGGAATGGGTTGTATTCCCGCTGTCCTGGGAGGAGAAATAATCCGTTTGGGCCACGTACCCGTCGATGCCGAAGGGGTCGTAAAATCCCGTGAATGTTTTCAGGAAATTTCCTTCTCCGTCAATCACATAGACCTTTTCCGACCCGTAATCGGAAACCCAAACATTTTGGCTGCCCGGAGCAAGGTAGCAATAGGCCGGATTCGAGAATCCGCTGACCCGCAGAAGCTCCTGAGTGCAGTCCTTGTTCACCCTGACCATCTGGTTGTTGTAATAGTCAGGAATCCAGATGGATTGATCCGCGGGGTTGATCGCCATGTTGTGGGGGCCGTTAACGCCGCCAACAGCCGCATGGTAGATATTCATGGTGTAGTAAGCGACCAGGCCCGCCTCGTTGCGGTCGATTTCGGCGTCCTTGGCGCCGTTTATCTCTTCCTGGGTCCTGACAATGTTCCAGATGCGAACCTCGTCGATCACGCCGTCCCAGAAGTTGCCGACTGACCCGTTGAAGGTGTCAAAGTCGGCGCCTATGAGCGCGTCGCTGTTTCCAAAGTCCAGGGTGGCGGTTATGGGATGAGCGTCCCCGTACTGTGCGCCGTCCACATAGGCTTTCAATTCGTGGGCGTCCGCATCGAAAGTAAGGGCCACGTGATGAAACTGGCCGTCGGTAAAGTTTGCGGCGCCGTCGAAAAAGACGTTATTGCCGTTATCCAGAACCGCGGTCAAAGAATCGGAATCCTGGACCCCGAAATACAGTTCGTTTCCGCCCGTGTTATCTCCCCGCATATACAGGCAGCGCGCGTTGGCGGAATCAGCCACAACCCAGGCCTCTACCGTGAAGTCATATAGATCCAAAGCGCTGTTGGAGGGGATCCGCAGATAATCATACGACCCGTCCACATACAGGCCTTCACTCAGTTTGCCGGCCATGCTGGAGACGTCTCCGGCATTGTTGGCAAAAAGATTGTTGGGACCGGAATCAGCCCGGTACGGCCTGTAGGAATCGTAGGTTGCCGGCGTGTCAGCCGGGAACTTCACCACTCTGTCGCCGTCATGATCCGAGACCCAAACAGAGCGGTCCTGTTCATCCAGCACCACATCCAGGGGATGGTTAAAGCCATAGTAGGTTTTTGAAACCACGCCGCCGGAATCCAGGTTGACGACCTTGCTATTATGCCAATCCGTCACCCAGACGGAGTCGTCCCAGGGATCAACCATGACGTATTGGGGATCGTTAAAACCGCCTATGCGCAAGAGTTCCGATCCGTTCGAACTCAACTTCACCACCTGGTCGTGATAGCAGTCCGCAATCCATACGGAACTGTCGGATGGCGTCACGTCAACGCCTCTGGGATCGTCAAAACCCGTGACTTCCATCAGGACGCCGGAGCCGCCGGAATCGTACTTGACGACCTTGTCCGAGTAACGCATGGACACCCAGGCGGAGCCGTCGTTGGGATCTACCGCCACGTCCCAGGGCCCGTCATAGCCGCCAATCTCGTTTTCCACGGAATAGCCTTTAAGCTGCTTGACCAGGTCGTTGCTGAAAGAGGCGATCCATACGCCCGGAGCGCCGAAGCTCCATTCATATTTGGCAATGGAGCCGTCAGGATCGGAAGAACCTTCAGCGTCAAAGGAAACGGAAAGGGGAATATCACCGGAAGTGGGAGCGGCATTGGCGACCGCATTGGGGACGCCGGCGGCCTTCACGGTGATAAAGACATCGTCCGTTGATTGCAAGCCGTCCTGGTCCGTCGCTCTTAACCTGGCGTTGTAAGAGCCGGGAACGGAGTATATATGAGAGGTCTCGATGTCTGTCGGAGAACTGTAATCATAGTTTCCGTCGCCGTCAAAATCCCATTCATAGAGAGAGATGACGCCCTCATCCGGGTCCACCGCTGAACCGGAGAAGTTGACTGTCAGGCTGACATTGCCCTCCACCGGATTGGCCTCGGCCGTTACGATGGGTTTGACCTGGCTGTCGCCTACCGTGACGGTTTTTGTCGCCGTGGCGGTAAGTCCTTCGTTATCGGTCACACGGAACACGGTATTGTAGGTTCCGGCCGTCGTGTATGTAAAAGAGGCGTCCATGGAGGTTTCGGATATCCAGTCATAGACGCCGTCCCCGTCGTAATCCCACTCGAAGCGAACCAGGGAGCCGTCGCTGTCGCTGCCCCCTCCGTCTAGTGTGACCGTCAGAGGCGCGTTGCCGGAAGTGGGAGTCGCATAGTTATAAGCAATCGGAGGAGTCTTGGCGACGGGCACGGTAACGGACCCGAAATGTTGATCGCCGTTGCTGTCCGTCACCCGGCAGGTGGCGACCCAATCAGCCCCTGTCTGGTACTTGTAAGAGTAATATGGATTGACGGAGGGAGCGGTTTCATAAACGCCGTCCGAATCCACGTCCCATTCGTAGGTCTCGGGATAAACGTCCAACCCCAGGCCCACCACAAAGGCATTGAGCCTTGTGGTAAGCGGCGCAGTCCCCGAAGCCGGTATGGCGGAGCATTCTACGCGGGGCGGACCGACCACGATATTCACGCTGGAATTGTATCCGGTCATGCCGTCGTCATCAGTCACCCGCAACACCGGATTGTAATATCCGGGGCTTGAGAAAGTATAGGAAGTGGACCCGGTTGAGGCCGAGGAATAGTCGTAAACCCCGTCATTATCAAAATCCCATTCGTACAAGGTGATGGAGCCGTCGTCCGTGCCCGTCCCGGTGAAGGAAACGTCCAAAGGCGCATCGCCTGACAGCGGCGAGGCCGAAGCCGTCGCCTGCGGCGGGTTACCGGCGTCCTTGGAGCCATTATCTATGGACACGGCCCTCGGGTAATATAAACCGGTGAGGCGTTTTAATTCCGTTCCGTCCGGGGCGAGCTCCACAACAACGTGGCCGTTGTATTCCACCACCCAGACGTTTCCCGTCTGCTGATCGACTTCCATATCATAAGGATTGACGATTCCGGTTTTACGCACCAACTCCGAGTAAGTGGGGGACACCTTGACAGCGTGCTGCTGATAATAGTCCGCCGCCCAGGCCTGCCCATTGTTTTGATTCACGGACACGCTGGCCACGGAGTCAAAACCGTTCATGGCCCTGGTGGAAGAACTTCCGGGCTGGCATTTAACCAACTGATCGCCATTCCATACCGCGGCCCAGGCGCCTCCGTCCGCGTGGTAAGCGCAAACGTCCACAGGACCGTCCATGCCCGTATAAACCGTGGACCGGAGGGAAGAGTCTTCGACATCCATCTTCCAATAGCCGACAAGCCCGTCCTCCGAGCCCGTAAGAGCCGAATCCTTTGTGCTTTGTATTTCGGCTTTGGTCCTTGTTTTGTTCCAAAGACGGACGTCATCCAGTTTGCCGTTCCAGTAATTTCCTATATTGCTGTTGTAGTAGCTGTAAAAGGCGCCAATGAGCAAATTGCTTTCAGCAAAATCCAGGGGGCCCGAAACGCCGGTTGCTGTGCTTCCGTATTCCTCCCCGTCCATGTAACAATCAATCGTCCCTGCGGAGGAGTCGTAAACAACGGCTATATGATGGAACAGGCCGTCCTGGATGCTGAATCCTCCGGTAAAGTTCTTGTACGTGTCATTCACATAAACGCGAACACTGGAGGAGCCGGTGAATTGAACGTACATTTCATCACCGCTGCTGGAATTGCCGCGCATCAGGATGCTTCGGTAGGCCACGTCTTTACTGCTAAACCAAGCCTCCACCGTGAAGTTTTGCACATCCAATGATGCATCGGAAGGAGCCATAAGGCAGTCGCCTGATCCATCCAGATACACGCTGTTTGAAAACTGGCCGGATTTTATGGAGACATCCCCAAGAATTACTGCGTCATTTCCGTTCGAGGTGGAGTCCTCAATCGACCCCATCATGCCCCCAATCACCGTTCCGGTAAAATCGGCGGTCATGGAGATGACCCGGTCGTTGTCGGTGTCCGTAATCCACAAGGTGCGGTTAACAGGGTCCACGTCCACGCCCTCAGGACCGCCCAGGCCAATGACCTCGGCCTGTTGCACGCCATTGACGTCATATTTGACTACTCTGCCATGGTTGTGGTCCGCAGCCCACACGGAGCCGTCCGCAGGATCCACGGAGATGCGGAGGCACTCATCAACGCCGGTGGCAATCTTATGGAACGGAACCGATGAGTTTTCCATTTTCCAGTACGAGACAAGCCCGGCCTCGGTTCCGTTCAGTTCACTATTCATGTAGGTGGAGATGCTTCCGGAGGATCTTGCTACGTTCCAAAAACGGACGTCGTCCATCAGACCTTTGTAAAAGTCTCCAATGGAGGAATTATAGCCGTCAAAATCAGCTCCGATCAGGAGATGGCTTCGGGAGAAGTTCAGGGTTTTCGATACGCTTTTCTGAATTCCGAATTGAGTCCCGTCCACATAACAGGTCACGGTGTCGGCGTCCGCATCGTGCACAACCGCCACATGGTGATACGAGCCGTCCAAAAAGCTGCCCGAGCCGTCGAAATAATAGTTGCTGTCATCCAGGGTGACCTGAATCGTGTCGGCGTCATAAAGCCAGACAAGCAACTCGTTGCCCCCTTGCGCGTTTGTCCTCATGAACAGGGCCCTGCCTGTGCTTATCGGCTTAATCCACGCCTCGTAAGTGAAGGATTGTACGTCAAAGGAGGGATCGTATGGCGCAAGAATGTAGCCGCCGTCGCCCGTATCCAGGCCGTTGTTAAAACGTCCGGTAGCAGTGATTACGGATGTGGAGCCGAATATGCCTCCGTACCGGGATGCGTCCACATCGTCGATCGTATACTCTACGTTGACGTCGTAGGCGTCAAAGACCCCGGCGTCCAACAAAACCAAGCGGTCTTTGTATCTATCGGAAACCCACACATTCGAGGTCGCGGGGTCCACCTCCACATCAAAGGGATCGTCAAATCCTGTGATGGTCGCCAGCAGGTCCCCCTCCCGGTTGTATTTCTTCACCTGGTCGTGGCTGGTGTCCGCCACCCAGATGAACGTATCGTCGCTGGAGGACAGCACTGCAATAGCTTCCTTAGCCGTGGCGGTCTTTCCCTCATTATCCGTAACGGTAAGAATAGCCTGATATGCCCCCGGGGCGCTGTATGTGTGGGATACGCAATCGCCCACAAAGACATCGTCCAGATACCAGCCATCGGCTGTCGTTCCTGAATTGGCTAAAATCCGGAACTTAATTTTTACTGTGGAGTTTCCTGCGTAGGAGGATAGGTCAAACTCCCTCCTTGTCCAGGAGTTCTGCAAAACGTTATGGCCTGTGTAATATAACTGGGTCCAAGAGCCGCCGTCATTGCCGGAGACATAGGTATAAATATAATCGCTATCGGCAAGTGCGTACTTTTCCCAGTAAACAAGTTTGGGCGCCGTCGCTGCAGAAAGGTCTATGGTGTTGGACTGAAGTTCATAATCCGTGCTGGGGTCGAAGTCTCCATTGGGAGAGTCCGTCCACGAGTAAGACCCGGAATGAGCCTCCTCGGTCGTCCTGCTCCAAGTCCCGGTTGCCGTTCCATTATTGTAATCCAATTCTGCATCGTCCCCGAAAGCCGTGGGAGGAGTAGCAAAATCGGCATCTGACAGGCCGTCGCCGTCGTAATCCATGGAATAAGAGCTGATCGATCCGTCCGGATCCTGGCCATGGATAAAGACGCAGACGTCCAACGAGGCCTGGCCGCGGGTGGGATCTCCATCGAGCATGGCTTTCGGGCTTCCGCTTTCGGAAACCGTTATGGAAACCGTGTCCGTCCCCGTGAGGCCGTCGTCATCCGTCACCCGCAAGGTTGCGGTATATGTTCCGTCCGAGTTGTATACGTGATTTGCCGACGCCGTACTGGTGGAAGAATACTCGTAAGATCCGTCGCTGGTAAAATCCCATTCATACTTGACAATCTGTCCGTCGGCGTCCGAGCCGGAGCCGGAAAAGGCCACAGTCAGGGGCGCAGAACCGTCTTTGGGGGCGGCCTGGGCATAAGCGACAGGATTGGCGTCGGATACCGTGATGGTTAGGCTGTCCGTTGCGGTATTGCCGTCCGCGTCAGTCACCTTTACAGTGGCGTTGTAAACGCCGCCCGAGGAATAAACATGGCGCACAGGGCCGACGGAGGGGGAGGAATAATCAAAGCTGCCGTCTCCGTCAAAATCCCATTCATAGAGAACGATAGGACCGTCCAAATCTTGAGCATCTGCCGATAAAAAGACTTCCAAGGGAGCGGTTCCCGCCGCGACCGAACTTGCAGCGGTCACGGTAGGCAGGGCTCTGACCGTAATTTGCACGGTATCCGTGGAGGAGAGGCCCTCGGCGGTGGTGACCGTCAAAGCGGCTAAATAGACGCCTGGAGAATCGTAGGTGTGGCTCAGGCTGCCGCCGTTGGCGGTAGTTTGGGTGGCGCCTGCTTTCTGGGCGGCGTCAACGTCCCTCGGATAATTAAATCCGGTATATTTCCTGATTTCCTGGCCGTCCTCATCCAGCAAGGTCACGTAGTTGCCGTAATAGCTGCTGACCCAAACTTGTCCGGCCCGCCAGTTCAACGCCAGATAATAGGGATCGTAAAAGCTCCCGCTCCGGGACAATTCCGTTGTTCCGTCCGCTGATATATGAATGAGCTTGTCAGAGTTCGGAGTAATCACCCAAACGGTATTGTCCGTGGGATCCACAACGATTTCCTCGGGACCGCTGATCCCGCCGACCACCGTATGGCTTCCCGTATCCAGGGAAATGTCGTAACCGTCGGGAACCGAGGCGTCCAATCGGATGACATTGCCGGCGCTGGTGTTGGAAACCCAAATGGTCCCGTCATTGGGGTTGACCGCTACTCCTTCGGGATAAGAAAAACCCTTTACGGATTTCAGAAAGGCTCCGGTCGAGTCCAAATGAACAATGCGATGCTTGCTTCCGTCCGCAATCCAGACGGAGCCGTCCGAGGAGTTAATGGAGGCCATTTTGGGGCTGCTGAATCCGCCGTATTCCGCCAGCTTCTCTCCCTTGATGGAGTACTTGAAAACCTTGTTTGCATTGGAGTCGATAAGCCAGACAGAGCCGTCGGACTCGTCCACGGACACATATGAGGGATAGTTGAATCCCGTAATTCGTTGAATTTCATAACGACCGTCCGCACTTAGCAAAACCAACGCGTCGTTATAGGAGTCAGCGACCCACACCCGTCCGGTATTGGAATCAACCGCCACAGAGTATGGATAGTAAAAGCCGTCCACTCTCGCCAACTCTTTTGAACTGCTTGAAGAAAGGCGTACGACCTCATGGGCGTAATAGTCTGCAACCCAAACGTATTCCTCGCCAAAATTCCACTGGTAGCTCGTTATGGTTCCGCTTATAACCTGCCCGGAGCCGGTAAAATTAACCGTCAACCCAGGAGCACCGCTCGTCACGTCCGCGCTCAGGTTCGCTATGGGCCGGTTGTCCGGTTCTATGGTCACATCGTATTGGGCATAGTCCTGATAGCCATCATTATCCGTCACCCGAAGCCTGACCGTGTAATCTCCGGTTTCCGTAAACTGATGGTCTATGGTGGGATTGGTGGTGGAGGTCCAGGCATATCCCCGGGTTTTCACAGTGACGTCGTCAATCCACCAACCGGTCGCCTCCGTGGTGGTGCTGTTGGAGTAGAACCGGAATTTAAACAGCACGTTATCCTTGCCGCAGTAATTGTCCAGACTGAGAATTTTCTGTTGCCAGCCGGAGGAGACCTCCCAGTAATCGTACCAAATATAGGACCAGCTGGCGCCGTCATCCAACGAATAGGAAACGTAAACGTAATCGTAGTCCGGCATGTCCATACGATGCATAAAGCTGAGAGTCGCCGTGACAGCCTGAGTGAAATCAAAGGGGCCGAATACCAAATCAGCGTCTAAGTTATTTGCATAGTTGCCGTAATGGCCCGTGCTCCAGCACCTGGAGCCGCTGTAGGCATCCGTGGAGCCGATCGCCCAGGGGGATTCAGCTTCCCAATTATTGTTGTCCGTCTCCATATCGTCGAAGAAAGCAGTCTCGACGTCTCCCAAGGACCCGTCAAAATTCCACTCGTAGGTTGCTATGCTTCCGTCCGCATCCGTGCTGGAGTTTCCGCCGAAAGTAATGGTCCCGGGAGCGTAAGCGGTTGTCGTCGTGGAAGTTATAACAGCGACCGGCGGGGTCAGGGTAACATCGATGGACACAGAGTCAGTGTCCGAGAGTCCGTCGTTATCCGTGGCGCGGAAAACAGGGGAGAACGTTCCCGCATTGGAATAGGTAACGGAAGTCTGGCCATTAACAGTGGATTGCCAATCGTAAGTCCCGTCCCCGTCAAAATCCCATTCGTAATAGACGACGCTTCCGTCTGCGTCCGTGGCCGTTCCGGTCAAGTTCACCAGCAAGGGGCGCTCTCCGGATTTAGGCGTGGCTGAAGCCGTGGCTTTGGGGGGCGATTGGGAAACCATAATCTGGATGGATTCCGTGTCGTTGGCTGCTCCGTCGGTAACTTTAAAAACAGCGTTGTATACGCCAGCTTCACTATACACATGCTGCACGTTGCCGGTGGTCTCGCTGTAGTATTCAAAACCGGCGTCCCCGTCAAAATCCCACTGGTAGGTATCCACCTTTCCATCCACAGGATCAATGAACGTCCCGGTGAAATTCACCGTCAACGGAGCAGTTCCCGTCACAACGTCCGCCACGGCAATCGCAGTCAGACTTCCCGCCCGAATCACCAGAGAGCAGTCCGTGGCTGTCAGGTATTCGTTATCCGTCACTCGAAAAATCGGCGTGTAAATGCCCGGAGTGTCGTAGGAGTGGTCCGTGGTTCCGGTGTCGGCCGAGGTGTAATCAAATACGCCGTCCCCTTCAAAGTCCCACTCATACTTGACAATCTGTCCATCCGAATCCGAGCCGACGCCGGTAAAGGTCACATTCTCGTCCAAATCGGGAGCATTTTTGCTGGCCGAAGCTTCGGCCGTGGGGTACCGCGACATGGTTTCATCAGGAACAATTGCCAGAGAGGTAATGCTGTAGATGCCAGACATGGTTTCCAACAGCGCGCCATTGGGGGAAAGGCGTCTTATGGTAGGGTCTGAGTTGGCCATCACCCAGCAACTTCCATCCAAAGGATTGACCGCCAGGCTTTTTGCGCTGCCTACTCCTGAATATTCACAGATTAGCGAGCCATCCTTTGTGTAGCGAAACACCTTGCCCAGCGAGTCGTCTATAACCCAGGCACTGCCGTCCGTGGGATTGATCTGGACGAAAGTGGGATTGCTGTATCCCGAAATTTCCACCAGCTTGACATCGCCCGTGGAATTGAATTTCATCACTTTGTCGTTATACGTGCTGGCCACCCAAACCGTTCCATCCGAATAATTCGCTGAAACGCAGGTGGGCCAGTTCATATCCGCAGAGGCGCCGGAATTCGTAACCACGAAATGACTGCCAGAGTCGGAGCCGACGTTGTACCCGTCCGGTACATTCTCATTCAAACGGACGACGCGGCTGGCGCCCGTGTCGGCCACCCATACTATGCCGTTCTCCGGGTCTACCGAAATGCCGTAAGGCGTGGTAAAACCGGTTATGACTTTATGAAACCCAGTGTCGGTGGAAATATTGTACCCGTCCGGGATGCCGGGGGCTAATCTCACTACTGCGCTCAAAGAGGAGTCCGCAATCCACACGGACCCGTCCTTGTAGTTAACGCTGGCTTTTTGGCAGTAGACTCCATTAACGGTGACAAGCCTGGACCCGTCAAAGCCGTCTACCTTGCATATCCGGCTGTTGTTGGATTCCGATACCCAGGCTGAGCCGTCCGCAATATCCGGGGCGACAAAATTAGGATAGTTAAACCCGGTCTTCTCCCACAATATGTTGTTCTTGTCGGAAATTTTGCGGAGGGTGGTATAGTAATCAGAATAGTTATTGGCAGCCCACAGGCCGTAAGACACGCCTACTCGCCCAAAGTGCGTGGAAAGCATGTTTAGATCAGCAGCATCAATGATGCCGTTCCCATCCATGTCCGCTTGCGGATTCCAGTTGGCGTCCCCGGAGGAAGAACCATTGGCCAGACCAAAACTGATAAGATCATACCCATCCACTCGGCCAGACCCGTTTATATCTCCAGGCAGGGCTTGGGCTAGTTGGGGGCTCAGAAGCATAGCCGCCGCAACACCTATCAGAATTAATATCGATATTTTCCGAGGCATATCTTTCCTCCAAGGCGTGAACTGACAAATCAGGAGAACCGCCGGCCCCAATACGTAAAGGGGCTGCCAAAACAGCTCTCCTGTTGCATCCCGCAAAAAGGCGCGCTCCTTAAGAGCATGCTATTTTTTTAAAACTTTAAAGGTCGTGGTCAAAAGTTAAAACAAAAAAAACCAGTATCCCCCTCACGGAGCATTTTCCTCCAGGATACCGGCGTCAGTCATGTATAAAGCGTCAAAATAACGATCCGCTTTTTCAAATATCACTCCTCGATCCGATTCCGACTTAACCAGATCGAAAAAATAAAGCTCAATTTCAGAACTCTTTTTATACCGCTTTGCTTCCCACGTGTTTAATTCGATATCCCGCACCAGCAAGGCGATTTGTTTCAACTTGGGGTCTTCCAGATGATGCGCGGCCATTAGGTTGTCAAAGGAGGATTGATTGAACTTGCGCCCCATGCCTGCGTCGGGCGCGTCAAAAGGCGCCCCCTCTTCAATGGGCGTGCCTTTTGGCAACACTTTAATCGCGGCTCCAGGCGAAATATGCCTTTTAATCAGCCACATAGAAGCCAACTTATCCACTTCAAATCCGTCCCACGTCACATATACAGCCGCCTCCATTCCAAACGAAGGCGGACATAAAAATCCGATGGAATGCATTATTGCAATCAATATTAGGCAGGTCAATTTATTTCCCATATCTATCCTCCTCGAAACATTCCAAAACCTCTTTTCGAGTGATTACCCTGTCTTTTTTATTGATCCAAAACCTTTTTGTCCGGCCTGAAACCATAATCGCCATGGCGTCGGCCCTTTCTATGGCTTCATTGACATTATGAGTCACCATAATACTGGCAATATTTAGAGTGCGCACATGCTCTAAAAACAAAGAAAGCAGATCTTCTTTGATAATTTCATCCAAATTGCTGAAAGGCTCATCCAACAGAAGCCGACTAGGCTTGGACGCCAGAGCTCTTGCAATGGCCAGACGCTGTTTCTCCCCTCCCGATAACTGGTCCGGATAATGCTTCTCCTTGCCGTCTAACTTCATCTTGGTCAGCAGGTCCTTTCCGGTTTCGCCGTCTCCCCTTTCAACAAAAGCAATGTGCTGCGCCACAGTCATGTGCGGCCACAAGGCCAAAGACTGAAAGATCATTGATGTTTTTCGCTCTTCAGGCGGCGCAACAAAGGCGTTCTTCGTCGCAACCTGGCCGGATAAAATGACTTCCCCTGAGTCCGGTCTTTCCAGGCCTGCAATTATCCTGAGCAAGGAGGTTTTTCCGGCGCCTGAAGGGCCCAGTAAAGCAAGGCATTGTCCGGGCTCAGCCTGCAAACTCACATCTCTAAGAATAGGCTTCTTATTCCTGCTGAATGAAACCTGGTTCACTTGGATCATCTCCAGGCTCTCCTCGATAGGAATTTATAGATGAGAAGGAGCAGCGCCAGGGACGCGGCCGTTAACGCCAGTAAAAACAAACTGAGGGCGCAAACCGTCTCATCCGCTCCATAGTGAAGATAGTTGTAAATCGTAATAGGCAAGGTGGATCGACCCGGAGCGACAACCAGCAGGCTCGTGCCAAGGTTGGATAATGATAATACGAACCCGACAGCAAAGCCCGCAATCAGCGGGGGCGCCGTTAACGGCAGAAGTATCCTTGTTGCAACCTTCAGGGGACCGGCGCCCATTCTGCCAACGCTTTCCAGGTCTTCATCCACCCTCTTTATCCCAGCTGAAATCACCTTGATCACAAAGGGGCTGTACGCCGCTATCATGGCTAATATCAACAACAGCGAGGTTCCGTATACGGCGTCAAAAATAGGTTGGTTCCACAAAGTGATAAACCCTATGCCCAACACGATGGAAGGTGCGCCAAAGGGCGTCTGGATTAAAAAATCCAACAAGCCCCTCAGTCCGCCCCTCATTCGAACCAGACAGTACGCCACAGGAAAGGAAAAAAGCGCCATGCCGCCTGCGCTTGCGGCGGAGGTCCACAAGCTGTACCAAACCGCCCCGGCGCCCCCCTTCCATGCATTCTCATAGTTGACCAAATTCCCGGCGCCCTTCAATAATGCCAGAATGGGGGCCGCCAGGGCAAGAAATGTTATAACCGCTGGAAAAAGGGCCGAGATATAACGGCGCCTTCCAAGGGAGTATACCATGTCTCCGCCTTGGCTTCTCCCTAGATTGACATAGGATTTTTCGCCCATATACCGCATTTGGGCCCAAACAAATATCAACGTCGTAAAAATCAGCGGCAAGGATAATATTGTAGCGGATTTCTCATCATAGTAGGCGCTAAAAAAAATAAATATTTCAAGTGGATATACCTTTAAACGCAAAATATCCGCCACTTCAAAATTGATGATTGTAAAAACAAAAACCAAAATAGCCCCGCAAGCTATATGCGGAAAAAGCAAAGGCAAGGTTACTTTGCGAATCGCCGCCCACGGACCGCGGTGAAGCCTGGCAGTTTCCTCCAGACTCTGATCCATGGCCTCCAGCCCTGACGAAACCAGCAATGTAACAATCGGGTAAAAGGAAAGAATGAAAATAAATAATGCAGCGGGCAAGCCGGTCATTCCGGTCCATCCTGAATCCATGCCGCCCTGTATGTATTTGGACCAGACAATTGCCTGAATATATGGAGGGAGAATAAGGGAAAGCCAGTAAACTTTTTTAAAAAAAGAGCGGCCCCAGACATCAGTGCGATGCAACAAAAAAGACATGGGCGCCCCAAGGATTATGCATCCCAAAGAGGCGCCCACGCCAAGTAACACGCTTCGGCCTAAAAGAACCCATTGCCTGGAGGTCAGCTTCAACAAATGCAGGTTCTCAAATGATAGGCTTCCTTCCCCGTTCGTTAATGCGCTGAAAAGCAGCATCAAAAAGGGAGCAAGCACAAATCCTGAAAAAAGCAAGGAAAAGGCCAACAGTTTCTTCCGGCCCATGAGGTTCTCCGCCATGAATTACCGCATAAATATTTCCTGGCAAAACTTCGCGGAAGGCTCCAGATACCCTGCCACCTTGGCATAATCAACCTCCATGGCCTTGAACCCTGGAGGCGAAGATCCCTTGCGAAGTGGAATTTGTGCAGACTCCCCTTCCTGCAGAGCCTTTTCCGTTTCAGGCGATAACAGATAATCGATCAGCTTTTTTCCGGTCTCAGGATGAGGGGCGCCCTTGATCATCATTACCGTGTTTGGTATCAATAAGGTTCCCATTCCGGTCGAGTCAGGAAAAATCATTTGAACCGGGTCGCCCTTATCTATGGCCACCTGGGCGTCGTCAGTGTCCGTAAATCCAACGGGAACCTTTCCCTGAACCACCAGATCCCTGGTAACCGAATTGCCGTCAACCACCAGCACATCATTGGCTGCAAGCCCTTTCAGGTAAGCCTCCGTCTTTTCGGTCCCTATATAGTCATAAAGCGCAGCCACATGCATAGCCGTGGTGCCGAATAACGGATAGGCTATGGTTACCTTTCCTTTCCATTCCGGCTTGGTAAAATCCAAAATGGAAGGCGGCAAATCCCTTTCCTGGATCATGGTGGCGTTAATCAAAAGAACTCTCGCCCTGCCTGCAAATCCCGTCCAGTAGCCGTCCTTATCCTTAAAGGTAGCAGGAAAATCATCATAGTACACGGACTTGTAAGGAGTAAGCACGTCCTCCTTCAAAAGTTGAATAGTCCGGATGACCTCGGAATTCCAGAATACATCGGCTCTGGGCCTCCTTTTTTCAGCAATCAAACGGTTAACCAATCCAACTGTTTTGCTTGCCTCCACATCATACATAGCAAGAACTTTGATCCCCGTGTCCTTTTCAAACTTCTGCAAAATAGGTTCGCTGAACATTCGGTCCACTGAAGTGTATACAACCACTTCCTCCGCCGACGCGCTCGTCGCCAGCCCCCCTGCCAGCAATACTAACAATAATATGCGCCAGTACTTCATTTTCCCCTCATACTCTTGATTTGGGTGGATTAAATGGGTTTCTTCCTAAATCCCTTAAAAGATCTTCATAGTAAATACCACAATGTAGTATTTTCTTTCAACTTATTGTAGCAAGATAACATTACATATATGTTAGTACTTGAGGATTCAAGCAGGTTGGAGGATTTCCGCCCTCCAGCATTGCCAACAGGTTCTTCGCGGCAAGTAAAGCCATATTGCTTCTCGCTGTGTCAGTAGCGGAGCCTGTGTGCGCCGCCAATACCACATTATCCAACTCGCGCAGCCCAGGCGTGAGCTTAGGCTCGAATTCATATACATCCAAACCAGCTCCTGCAATCTCGCCGGACTTAAGAGCTTCGACCAAAGCAGACTCATCCACAACCGGTCCTCTGGCCGTATTTATAAGATACGCCGTATTTTTCATCTTTTTAAAAGAGTCGGCATTGAACATATGCCTGGTTTCCGGCGTGAGCGGGGTATGGAGGCTAATGAAATCAGACTGCGTCAATAATTCATTCAGTTCAACTTTTTTGGCGTTTAAAGCCTTTTCAAAATCAGGCTTTTTGGTTCGGCTGAAATAAAACACCTTCATATTAAAACCTTTTGACATTTGAGCCATGGCGCGTCCAATGCGGCCGGCGCCCACAATGCCTAAGGTTTTTCCGGTTACCTCAGCCCCTATAAACTGCAACGGGCTCCACCCCTTCCAGGAGTCATTACGCACCAGTTTGTCTGAAGCCGGAATATGCCTGCAAACCGAGAACAATAATGCCCAGGCCATTTCAGCAGTGGCGATTGTCAGTACATCCGGAGTATTGGAAACAGGTACGCCGCGCCTCGTGGCTTCTTCCACGTCGATATTGTCAAATCCAACGGCGTAGTTAGCATAACCTTTCAGCTTTGGCGCAGCATTAAAAAATGTCCCGTCGATTCTTTCGGAAAGCAGGCCGATTACCCCGTCTGCATCCGCAATTGCCTCAAATAACTCATCCTGTGTCAAAGGCCGGTCGTGGGGATTTACCTGAACCTCGCATGTCTGGCTTAGCAGTTCTATCCCCTCCTTTGGGATTGCCCTTGTGACGTAAACTTTATGCTTTTTCATAGATGAACTCCTTAACCGGCGTGGAAGCAAAGGAGCCCCAGGCGGGGGGTCCGCCTGGGGCTCGTTGAGTTAAAAGGGGTGAGGCAGGCCCCGGGGAAGCCCGTTAAAGGCTTCCCAAAGGCCTGTGTGTTTATTATTCGTCGTCTTCCGGGGTGATGCCCTTGCCTTCGATCACGAACAGGTCGTCGAACGGAGCAAAGACAGAATCGCCGAACACGTCCAGCTGCAGCACGTAAGGCCAGATCTCGTTGCCGATCACCGCCTGGTTCTGAGCAATGCCCTGGAAGTACCAGTCCGTGAACTGGTTCACGCCGTCCACAACTCCGCCCACGCCGGGAGCTGCGCCAGGCTCTTCGGAGTTGAACAGCACCAGGCCCGGGATTCTTTCGTCCGGGTACAGGGCGTACACGTCGCGGCCCTGGAGGTTGGCGGACAGCCAGCCGTCGTCCAGGCCTCCGGCCTCGATGAACAAGGCGCCGGTGACGTCCACGTCAATGGGCAGCTCAAAGACGCCGATGGTGCCGTTGGTGGCCTGCAGGTAAGCCCAGGGAGCCGAGATCACCGTGGTGGTGTCCACATCCAGGTTCAGGATGGATCCGCTGGTGATGATCCGGACCGTTTCGCTTCCCCTCACATCGCCCACAAATGCGTTGCCGTACACGTTGTCCAGCGGCGTGGGATCGATGTTTTCCAGGTACACGTTCCCGTTGTTCGGGTTGGGCGCCAGGCCATGGTCCGCCTTGACCACCACAAAGTCGATGTCCACCGGGTCGGGGTACGTGCCCAGGCCCTGCTGGATGAAGGTGATATTGCCGTCGCCCGTGGTCAGGCTGTTCACAACCACCCGGCTGTCGGCTTCGTTCCACAGGATGATGTCGCCGATCGTGGTGTCCGCCGTGATGAAGTCCGCCTCGGTTTCCAAGGGGGCGTTCATGCCGATGCCAAGGCCTGCGTTCAGGTCCATGGTCGTGGCCGTGATGTCGATGTCCAGGAGCGCATCCGGTTCCGCCTGCAGGTCGTCGATGAACCCGGCCGCCGTGATGCTCACCGTATCGCCCAGAGCCGTGATGCCGCCCGCGGCCGTTCCGATGAGGATGTCGCCGTTAGGCGTGGTGTTGGTGATGGTGATATTACCGTCGCCCGTGGCTGCTCCGCCGGCCGTGGCCAGTTCCACAGTCAGGTCCGTGGTTCCGGTGTAGCCTTCTTTGGAGTACTGGTCAAAGTTGATGTCTCCGGAGCCCGTGGTCAGGGACGTGATGGTCACCATGGCCGGGGTGGACGCTTCGTTGTCCAGGTCAATGGCGCCCGTCACCGTGTCCGCCGCGATGGTGTTGGTAATCTCCATCTCGATGGCTTCGGTATTGCCGATGCCGTCCACCGCGTTCAGGTCCACGTTGGCTGCGAAGATGTCCGCATCCAGTTCGTCGGTCACGTCGTTGATGGCGCCCGAGCCCGCCGCCGTGATGGTCACGTCGTTGCCGATGGCCGAGACCACGCCCAGGGTGATGTCGCCCTTGGTGTTGGTGATGGTGATGTCGCCGTTGTCGGTCCGGGCCAGGGTCACCAGCAAGTCGCCGGCGGCCGTGCTGTCGTAGTTGATGTCGCCCAAAGCCGTGGTCAGGCTGTTCACCGTCACAAAGCCCGTAGCGCTGTTGTTCAGGTCAATGGCGCCCGTATCCGTGTCCGCGTCCACCGAGGTGGTCGTGGCCAGGTTGATGGCCGCAGTGGCGCCGATGCCCGTGTCCGCATCCAGGTCCACGGTCGGCGTGGTGATCAGGGCGGAGCCGGTTCCGTCAATGAAGCCGTCCGAGTCGATGGTCACCGAGGTCAGGCCGGTCACCACGTCCACCCAGATGTCGCCGTTCGCGCCGTTCTGCACATACACGTCGTCCTGGCTGGTCACCCGGGTCAGGATGATGCTGTCGGTCTCATGGATGGTCACGTCGCCCACCGCCTGGATGTCCGCGGATTTCACCGTGGTGTCCACGTTGGCGTAGCCGGTGATGGCGCCACCCGCGTCGTTGTCAATGATCAGGGCGGAACCCGCTGCGATATCCGTGGTGGAGTCGCCGTCGTTCTGGACGCTGCCGTTGGGCAGGTGCAGGCTGACGTTCGAGCCCGCATCGATCTCGTTCACAATGATGTCCCCGGCGTTCAGCAGGGTCACGTCCACGCTCTTGCCGGCGTCAATGTCCCGGAGGGTCACGCCGTCGAACTCTTCGATGACCAC